>JAKVCU010000111.1 GCA_022448955.1 Saprospiraceae bacterium | reverse complement strand
CGTAAGAAATCAAGTTATGTATGAAAAAAATTTAAACATTTGCTTGGATTAACCATAGAAAGCAGACAGGTTCTAGCCTAACTGCTAAGAAAAAGTTGATGCTACCTGATTCAAGTAGCATCAACATTAAAAACTGTTACCCATTAAGTTTTCATAACTTTTGGGCAGTTAAACTTATACTCAAATTAAATCTTTTGTAGTAGGGCAAGAAACATTGGATTTCATTTGCAACACCTGAGACTGTCGAGTACAAGTTCTTTTTTGTACAGGCTCCAAATATAAAGTTGTTATAGAATAAAATAAAGGAGAAAATTAATTATTTTTACATAGGCAGATTGTTAGTTTTAAGCATAATTTAGTTTTTATTTTGCTCATTATTAATGGATTAATTTTTCATTGAAATGCTTAACTTTAATGAATGGATGCAGAGCTTTTAGAGTTAGTTACCTTCCTGAATAAGAATAAAACAAAGAACCTAGAGATTATTGGGCAAGAAAATGCTTCTCCTTCCATGGTTCAGGAATTCTACACTAAGTTATGCGAAAAAGCTTTCCAAACAGAAGATCAAGTAGCTCAGTACTTTTTTCAATCTGATGCCAATAATCGAAACTATAAAGAATTAAAACGCCGACTCAAAAGTCGATTGTTGGATACCGTATTGTTTATTGATGTCAATCAAGAAGGTTTCACCTCCTATCAAAAGGCTTATTACTCTTCTCAAAAAGAACTCTCCGCAGCAAGTATTTTGTATTATCGAGGTATGTATAAGGCCGCAGTACCACTTTTGCTAAAGCTCGAAAAAAGAGCCGTGAAAAATTGTTTTATGGACATCTTGGTTCAAACAGCAGCTATGCTTATAGGATACAATGGATTAGTTTTGCAAGATTTGAAAAAGGTAGACCATTATAGTCAACTTTTAGCGAAAGCGAATAAAGGTCTATTTCTCGAGCAGAAAGCATTAGAGTATAATGCGAAGTTGCAGATTTTTCATACACAGCAAAAACCTAATCTAAGGGTATTAAACGAAAGAGCGAAGGTGTTTTTTGAAGAGCTGAACAAGGAAAAAACAGATTTTGTAAGCTATCGGTTCTTGATTTATTACTGGAATATTGAGCATATCATCTACTTTGCGGGTTGGGAACTGGAAAAATGGCTGGATTCTTCCAATCAAATCATAGCTTTTTTAAAAAAAGAAATTCCTGCATTTACTGCTGCTAGACTGCATTTTCTGAAAAGAAAAGTGGATTGTTGCTTGCTGCTTGAAAAGTATGAAGAAGGATTATTAGCCGTAGAAGAAATGTCAAATACCAAAGGGAAAACAGTACTCAGCGATATCAATTGCAACAAATATCGAATACAACTGCTGCTTTGCACCAAGAATCATCAGGAAGCGTATAAATGCTTCGTTGCTACTTCTAAAAAGCGATCATTTTCAAAACTACCCATGGGAAACCAAGAGTTTTGGAAAATTATAGAAGCTTATCTAAATTATTTTATCGAGATAAAGCAAATAGCGCCAAAAAAGAAAAAACGTTTTAGTATTGGTAAATTTTTGAACGAAGTTCCTAAATATTCAAAGGAGAAAACTGCTGGAAATATTCCTATCCTTATTATACAGATTCTATTTTTTATCCATCGACAACAATATGGACTAACAGTTCGAAGGCTTGAAACGCTGAATAAGTATCGAGTTAGATATTTAGAGGAAGATACTAATATCCGTAGCAAGATTTTTATTAAAATGCTGCTACAAATTCCAAAGGCCGATTTCAAAGGTGATAGAGTGAAAGTGAAAACCAAAGCTTTACTCCAAGAGTTAAACGAAACGAGTAAAGTCAGCTCTAAACAGGAGGTATATACCGAACTTGTTCCTTACGAACACCTTTGGAATTTGTTATTACAGACGCTTCCTTAAGCAATATGATTAAGGAGTTTCTTAACGATTAGCCGTAGTTTGGGCTCTGCATTTTGTGCTACCTCAATCACTTCTTCAACGGTTGTTTCTGTTAGCGTCTCTAATGGATAACATTTGTTGGTAACGATAGATGCTACAAAAACAGGTAAATCCATGTGTCTTGCGACTAATACTTCAGGTACGGTAGACATACCGACTACATCTCCACCAATAGTATGCAGGAAGTTGTATTCAGCGGGAGTTTCCAGGTTAGGGCCTTGCAGGCCTACATATACGCCTTCATGAGCACGAATGCCATTTTGATGTGCAATTTCAAGTGCTTTGGCATTGAGTGCTTGGTCATATGTTTTCATCATATCAGGGAAGCGCGGGCCCAGTCTTTCATCATTTACACCGCGAAGTGGATTTTCTGGTTGTAGATTAACGTGATCGCGAATAAAAACAATATCGCCGGCATAGAGGTGTTGGTTCGTTCCACCTGCCGCATTTGAGATAATTAAATGTTGAATACCAAGAAACTTCAATACACGAACCGGAAAAGTAACCTCTTTCATGCTATAGCCTTCATAATAATGGAAACGGCCTGCCATGGCAACTACTGAATGTTTGCCTAATTTTCCGAAGACTAATTTGCCTTTATGTGATTGTACTGTAGAAACTGGAAAGTGTGGAATTTCTCTGTAGGGAATTTCTGCTTCAATCTCCATTTCTTCAGATAGATTCCCGAGCCCTGTACCTAAAATAATACCAAACTGAGGTTGGAAATTAGTCTTACTGCGAATGAAAGTAATGGCCTCTTGTATCTGTTCGTATAGCATGGTTTCTAAATTAAAAAGTCCAACATTTTCTCAAATGTCGGACTTTTTTTCAAACAACTTTTAAGTTAATCAACAATTAACTCTTCCTTATTCAATTGTTGTTGAATAATATTTTCAGGTAGTGCTCTAAATTCATATTGTTGGTTACGGAGCTGCGGTATGAACCCAGCCTCACGAATAGCATCCTGGATACCATCTGCTGTAAATCTGAATCTGGCGCCAGCCGCAGAAACTACATTTTCTTCGATCATGATACTACCAAAGTCATTTGCACCGGAATGCAGACAAATCTGTGCTACCTGCTTTCCAACTGTTAACCAAGAAGCCTGAATGTTCACTACATTCGGCAGCATGATACGGCTTAGTGCAATCATACGCACATACTCGTCCCCTGTAACCGTATTCCTAGCACGTTTGATACGTTTTAAGATCGTGTCTTCATCCATAAATGGCCAAGGAATGAAGGCAAGAAATCCTTTCGCATGCTCAGGCTTTTCGGATTGTACTTGGCGTAAATCTACGAAGTGTTGCATACGCTCCATATTCGTTTCGATATGCCCGAACATCATCGTAGCAGAAGTCGTGATGTCCAGTTGGTGTGCTGCACGCATAACATCTAGCCATTCTTTTCCACCACATTTTCCTTTAGAAATTAGACGACGGACGCGGTCGCTTAGAATTTCAGCACCAGCCCCTGGCAGGGAATCTAGTCCAGCTTTTTTTAAAGCACTTAAGACTTCAGTGTGAGAAGCCTTTTCCAATTTAGCAATATGTGCGATTTCTGGAGGGCCTAGCGCATGGAGTTTTAGTGCAGGGAAAAGCGCTTTCAGTTCTCCAAATAAATTGACGTAATAATCTAAACCTAAATCAGGGTGATGGCCACCTTGGAGAAGCAATTGTTCGCCACCAAATTCAAAAGTTTCTGTGATTTTTTTCTTGTATTCTTCAATAGACGTTACATATGCCTCTCCATGCTTGGGTCTGCGGTAGAAGTTACAGAACTTGCAATTGGCGATACAAACATTAGTCGTATTGGAGTTGCGATCAATAATCCAAGTCACAGTATTGCCTGGAACATGATGCTGTCGCATTTTTTGGCCTACATACATGAGTTCTGCAGTTGATGCATTTTCAAGTAAGAATACCCCTTCTTCTGCAGAGAGAAATTCAAATTGTAGTGCTCTATCTAATAAATCGTTGATATTCATTACAGTCAATTTCTTTATACTAATTTATATAGACTAGCTTGTGTAAGCTCATTTTCTAGAACTTTATCGAACTGATGCTCCGAGTTTCTTATTACTTCGTTCATTTTTATCATTCCAGAGAAATAGAATGAAAGAGCATAAATTATTTATACTTATAAAACAAAGATAGGAAAGGCGAGTTTATTGTACAAAAGATTATTTTCAATAATTATTGAAAAAACAGAAAGTGTTTGCTTTTAAAAAGGCTTGATTATCTGTGGATAAACCATTATATTTGCAAAAATGTTAAAAAAGTGAAGAGGGAACCTTAAAAGTTCCCTCTTTTTAATTTAAAACTGTAGGGTAAGTGCGGAGACAAAATTGCCTGCATAATAAATAGATGCTTTGAGCTGGCAGGTATTAGCTTAAAAATGGTAGTTAAGTAACGAAAGAACAGTTCGTTATCAATAATGAATCAGCTAAAAAATTTGTTATTCCATGCACTACTCAGTTTCGATTTATTAGAATGAATTTAGAAGAAAAGATTGTAGAACTTTTAGAAGAGAAATTTAAGGAAGAAGAGTTTGCAGATTGTTTTTTGATAGAGATAAAGCTCCACAAGCACAACAAATTAGACATCTTCCTAGATAGTGATACAGGAATTACCTTTCAAAAGTGCCAAAGAATTAGCCGCTACTTAGAATCTTATATAGATGAAGGAGGATGGTTAGGAGAAAAATATGTAATAGAAGTTTCTTCTCCAGGATTGACTAGACCATTAAAGTTAAGAAGGCAATATTTTAAAAATATTGGTCGAAAAGTGGAGGTGAATCTTTTAGAAGGTAAACCAATGGCTGGAAAATTAATTGAAGTAAATGAAGAGGCTATTGTTATAGAAAGGGAAGAAAAATTTAAGGAAGGGAAGAAGACGATTAAAAAGATGATTCAGATTCCAATTCCGTTCATAAATATAAAGAAAACCGTAGTTACGATATCTTATAAATAAATATATAGGCTTATGATGAATCTAGTTGATACATTCTCGGAGTTTAAAGCCGGTAAAAATATAGACCGTCCAACCATGGTAAGAGTATTGGAAGATGTATTCCGTACTTTGATTCGTAAAAAATATGGTTCAGACGAAAACTTTGATGTCATTGTAAATACAACCAAGGGGGACTTAGAACTTTGGCGTGTACGTGAGATTGTACCAGATGGCGAGGTGACAGACGATAGAAGCCAAATTTCTATTTCAGAGGCATTATCGATTGATGAAGATTATGAGATTGGGGAAGAGTGTTACGAGCAATTACATTTGATTGATTTTGGTCGCCGTGCGATTATGGCTGCTCGCCAGACTTTGATTTCTCGAATCATGGAACTAGAAAAAGACGAAGTTTATCGTAAATATAGTGAGCGAGTAGGGGAAATTGTTCTCGGTGAAGTACACCAAATATTGAAAAGAGAAGTGTTGGTGTTGGATGATGCTACTGGTAACGAATTAGTGCTGCCTCGTAATGAGATGATTAAAGGAGATTTTTTCCGTAAGGGAGATATGGTGAAAGGCGTGATTAAGCGGGTAGATATGAAAAATAATAATCCAGTAGTTATTTTGTCTAGAACTGATAATATGTTCTTAGAGAAACTAATGGAGCAAGAAGTTCCAGAAATCGAAGACGGATTAATCACTATCCGCAATATTGTTAGAATTCCGGGGGAAAGAGCAAAAGTAGCTGTAGAGTCTTATGATGACCGCATTGATCCAGTCGGCGCCTGCGTTGGTATGAAAGGTTCAAGAATTCACGGTATTGTCAGAGAATTAAAGAATGAAAATATTGACATTGTTAACTTTACAAACAATGTTAGTCTTTATATCCAGCGTGCTTTGACACCTGCTAAAGTGACTTCCATTTCATTAAATGATGAAAAAATTCACGCGAGTGTATATCTGGAACCAGACCAAGTATCATTGGCAATTGGTAAAGGTGGTACAAATATCAAATTAGCTAGTAAGCTGACTGGCTATGAAATTGATGTGTACCGTAACTTGGAAGAATACGAAATCGACGATGTAGATTTAGACGAATTCAGAGATGAAATCGAAGCATGGGTCATTGATTCTTTGAAGAATATTGGCTGCGATACTGCAAGAAGCGTTTTAGAGCTGAGCAAAAAAGAGTTACTACGTCGTACAGACTTAGAAGAAGAAACGATTGACGATGTGATGGGAATTTTAGCAAGTGAGTTTGACGATGTCAATCAAGGCGGCGGTAACTAATGTTAAAAATATGCACTCTTTTGAGAACTCTTTACAGGCTTTATTCGTTGTGGAAAAGGGCATCAGGCACCGAATATCCATAATCCAAGAGAAATAAGGCTTTTAAATCAGGATTTTTTGAATGAGATGTTTTACAAAATAGATTTACTTGTATCTTTGTGTTCAAAATGTTAATGATAGGCAAAAACTTAATATGATGTGCCTCTTATTTTATTCATCAAAAAAAGATAAATAAGCATGTAAGAGTAATATTGCAAACTGTTTTTTGCCTATCACATAATGTTTATAAGCATTAAAAATTTATAATGGCGAAACGTTTAGTTAAGATAGCAAAAGAACTCAATGTCGGGACAACAACAATCGTTGAGCATCTTACTGTAAAAGGCTATGAGGTTGAAAATAAACCTACAGCAAAGATTACGGACGAGATGTACGATGAACTGTTGAAGGAGTTTCAGAAGTCGATAGCTATCAAAGAGCAAGCTGACCAGCTAGTCATCGGTAATAGACCAGTTGGCAAGGGAGCTCCAGAAGAAAAAGTTGTTGAAGAAGTACTTACACCAACGCCCCCTCCTGCAAAAGAAGAGCCAAAGCCAGTCCAAAAAGAAATTGAAGTACCTCCTATATCAGTCTCTGAGCCTCAAAAAGAGGCAAAAGAAGAAAAGAAAGATACACCTCGTCTAAAGGTTTTAGGTAAAATTGATTTGGGTAGTCGATTAAAATCAAGGCAAGAAAAGGATAAACCTGAGCCCAAATCAACACCAAAACAAGAAGAACCTAAGCAGAAAGCACCAGAGGTGGTCAAGAAAGAGGTAGAACCAACACCTGTTGCCAAAGAGCAACCCGCTCCTGCTCCAACTCCACCTCCTAAAACGGAGGCAAAACCTGCTCCAGAATCCAAAGCTGAAGATACTCCGGAAAAAAAGGAAACGCCAAAAGAAGAAGTTAAGAAAATAGAGGTTAAAAAAGTAGAGAAGGCGGCAATAGTAGAGGAAAAAAAGAAGGAGGAGCAAAAAGTAGTCGAAAAAACGGAAGAACTAAAGTCAAATATTAAAGAGGAGAAAAAGGTAGAGCCTAAGTTAAAAAAGGAAACTCCTACTCCTAAACAAAAAGCTAATCCTATCAAAGATACTCCTGTCGTTGAATCGCCAAAGGCAGATTCAAAAGAAGAAAATAGTGCTCCAAAGGAGATTCCTACAAAAGCTCCTGAATTAAGAGGCCTGAAAATCCAAGGTAAAATTGATATTGACAAATTCAAGAGGCCTAAGAAGAAAAAGAAAACAGAGGCGGACGCGAAGTCTAATTCACAAGGAGAGGCAAACAAGCCGAAGCCAGGCTCTAACGACGAGCCAAGAAAGCGCAGAAGAAGACAGCGCAAAAAGGTGAGCGGAGAAGCTGGGGGCAACACTAACCAACGCCAAGGCCAAGATCAACGTCAAGGTCAGGGTCAGGGTCAACGCCAAGGCCAAGGCCAAGGTCAAGGTCAAAATCGAAATCAAGGCGGTCGTGGACCAGGTCAGAATCGTGGACCAGGACAGAATCGTGGACCAGCTGGACGTGGTGGTAATCGCAATGATAGAAGAAGAGGTAATAGGCCAGACCCTAGAAGAAGACAACCAGATCAACCACAAGAAGTTTCTCAAAAGGAAATCGAAGAAAAAATCAAGGCAACAATGGCGCGCCTCCAAGGCGGAGGTAAGAAAAAGCGCCAGAAAATACGTCGTGATAACAGAGAGCGTCAGCGTGAGCGCCAAGAAATGATCCAACAAGAACAGATTCAAAATGAAAAGCTGCAATTGACAGAGTTTGTTTCTGTTCAAGAGCTTGCTAATCTGATGGATGTTGCGGTCACTGATGTGATCATGACATGTATGAACCTTGGGGTTATTGTTTCGATTAACCAAAGGTTAGATGCAGAGATCATCGAATTAGTTGCCGAAGAATTTAACCATGAAATCGAGTTTATATCTGCAGAAGAGCAGACAGAGGAAGAAGAAGAAATCATTGATGATCCAGAAGATTTAAGACCTAGGGCTCCGATTGTTACCGTTATGGGCCACGTCGACCATGGTAAAACATCTCTATTGGATTATATCCGTTCTGCCACTGTTGCGGAAGGGGAAGCTGGTGGTATTACTCAGCATATTGGAGCCTATGAAATTGCAGTTGGGCCAGACGAAAAGCGAATCACATTTTTAGATACGCCAGGTCACGAAGCCTTTACGGCAATGAGGGCTCGTGGTGCCAAGGTAACAGATATTGCGATTATCATCATTGCAGCGGATGACAATGTAATGCCTCAAACGAAAGAAGCCATTAGTCATGCTCAAGCGGCTGGTGTGCCAATGGTATTTGCCATAAATAAAGTGGATAAGCCTGGCGCACAACCAGATCGAATCTTACAAGAATTGGCAAATATGAACCTTCTAGTTGAGTCTTGGGGTGGCCAGTACCAATCTCAGAATATCTCTGCCAAAACAGGTGAGGGTATTGATGTATTACTTGAAAAAGTATTGCTGGAGGCTGAGTTGCTAGAATTAAAAGCAAATCCGGATAGAGCTTCGCTTGGAGCAGTCATTGAAGCCTCACTTGATAAAGGACGCGGCTATGTAACTAAGATGCTTGTTCAAAATGGTACGCTTACCATTGGTGCTCCTGTGGTAGCAGGAGAGCACTCTGGTAAAGTCAAAGCCATGTTCAATGAGAATGGTAAACGCATCAAAAAAGCAGGGCCTTCTACACCCGTATTAGTGTTAGGGCTTAGTGGTGCACCTCAGGCAGGTGAGCGCTTTAAAGAGGTAGAATCTGAGCAAGAGGCACGCCAATTGGCTGCCAAGAGAGGTCAAATAGCTAGGGAACAGACGAATAGAGCTACGAAGCGCATTAGTCTGGACGAAATTGGACGTCGTTTGGCACTCGGTAGCTTTAAGGAGTTGAACTTGATTGTTAAGGGTGATGTGGATGGCTCGGTAGAGGCATTATCAGATTCCTTGATCAAGCAATCAATCGAAAGCGTTCAGGTAAATGTTATTCACCAAGCAGTTGGTCAAATTATTGAATCGGATGTTCTTCTCGCATCTGCTTCTGATGCAATCATCATCGGTTTCCAAGTGCGCCCTTCCTTAGGTGCTCGTAAATTAGCGGAAAGAGAAGGTGTTGAAATCAAGATGTACTCTATCATTTACGAAGCAATTGAGGAAATTCGCTCTGCTATTGAAGGTCTTCTTGAACCTACAAAAGAAGAGAAAATTACTTCTCAAGTAGTAGTTAGAGAAACCTACAAAATTAGTAAAGTGGGTACCATCGCGGGTTGTTTCGTACAGGAAGGAAAAATCAATAGAAACTCGAAAATACGTTTGATCAGAAATGGTATCGTCGTGTACCCGATCAAAGAAGGGTCCGTAGGAGAAATAGCATCTCTTAAACGATTCAAAGATGACGTCAAAGAAGTGAAGAATGGAATGGAATGTGGTATCTCTATCAAAAACTTTAATGATATTAAAGTGGGGGATGTCATTGAATCTTACGAAATCATTGAGATCAAACAAACACTTGATTAATTTTAATGATGAATAATAATAAAAGAGAGGATAAACGATTAAAAGATTATCCTCTTTTTTTTTCCCATTGATAGTATTCAATGATGGCAAGCAATATATCCATGGATATGAATTTTATTTAACATTAATTATAGTGGGATAATGAAATTTTATAATAAATTGCGCCTCCTTTTTAATGCGTATACTTCATTGGATACTTGTTAAATTTCTGATAATAGCTAAACTAAAGCATGAAGTAGGTTTTTATTTGTTTATGCTTCATGTCTAAACCCTGCGCTCCATGAAATTGGCGAATTATTTCGACCATACTCTATTAAAGGCTGATTGTACCAGAAAGGATATTTTGGCTGTTTGCCAAGAGGCTAAGAAGTACCAATTTGCAGCTGTTTGTGTACCACCATATTATGTCAATTTGGCAACTAATGAACTGGATGATACACAGATAAAGGTAGCCACAGTTATTGGTTTTCCATTGGGATATCCTGCAACTGCAGGGAAAGTAGAAGAGATAAAAAGAGCAATCAATGATGGTGCAGACGAACTAGATGTTGTCCTCAATATTGCAGCGCTTAAAAATGGGGACTGGAATTTTGTGCAAAGTGATTTAGATAGTATGACTACTGCAGTTCGCCTGAGGAGTAAACAAATTAAAGCTATTATAGAAACGGCAATACTTTCAGAAGAAGAAATCAAGAAGGCATGTATAGTTTGTCGAGAAGTAGGAGTCGATTTTATTAAGACATCCACTGGCTATCAGGGTGGCGCAAGCGTAGATGCCGTAAAATTAATTAAAGAATCAGTCAAAGACTCCAATATCAAAATTAAAGCATCTGGTGGAATTCGGAAAGTATCCGATGCGGTTGCCCTAATTGAAGCAGGGGCAGATCGTCTTGGTAGCTCATCTGCTGTCGCTATTGTTCAAGAAGAAAAATAGATCTATCTCATCTAAGGCTGGACTCCATGTATACTTAAAATGACGAAGAGATAAAGCTCTTGCTTTGATTTCGGAAGTATTAATTATATTTGTATAGCTAAAAATAGACTATATGATCCGCAATTTAATTGGAATCATTCTTTTCATCGGTGTTTGCTTTTCATCTAAGCTCCATGCACAAAATGTACAAATTAATGAAGAGCCAGTCATCACAGAAATGATGGACCGTTTCGCCACTATTAATAAAGGGAAAATAAATGTTGAAGGTTATAGGATTCAAATCTTAGCGACAACGGATCGTAAAAGATTAGAAAGTGTAAAACAAGGTTTCCAGTATCGTTATCCTAATGTCGCAGTTGATTGGATTCAAACACCTCCTTATTACAAATTGAGAGCAGGTGCATTTGCGACAAAATTGGAAGCACTGCGATTGCTGCATATATTGAAAAGAGATTACTCAAATGCCTATCTTGCTATAGATAAGAATATTCGTCCTTTCGAACTGATCGGTAGCATTTATTAAATACCTTGAAATCAATATTGAATGAGTAGAAGAAACCCATCGGGTCTTTCAGGAATTGATCTGATTGCTTTCTCATTTTTCTTAAGTTTAGTTGGGGTTGGCTGGTTGATGGTTTACACAGTGAGTTATCAAGAGGGTATTGATATAGGTGATTTTTTGAGTACACTTGCTGGTAAACAAACGATTTGGATTGGTATTAGTGCATTTGCATTTGGGTTTATCGTTCTGATTGATTCCTCCTTTTGGCAAACTTTAGCGTTTCCTATATACATAGGCTCTTTGCTTTTGTTAGCCGGAGTTTTGGTGCTTGGGGTAAAGATTAGTGGTGCTACCTCTTGGTATCGTTTCGGTTCCTTCACTTTTCAACCTTCCGAAATAGCAAAGTTTGCAACTTGTCTCGCTTTAGCATCTTACCTGAGCTCTTATAATACTAATCTCAAGGAGTTAAAATCACAAGCAGTGGCTTTTGTACTATTTCTTGTACCTATCGGCTTAGTACTTTTGCAACCAGATGCAGGTTCTGCCTTAGTTTTTCTGTCCTTTTTGATAGCACTTTACAGAGAGGGAATGTCTGTAAACTTTTATATTGTAAGTATATATTCTACGACATTACTGATTATGGGCTTGGTTGCTAATCCATTGTATATAGGCGTTGGATTATTACTGCTTTCCGTGATTATTATGTCGATGAATCTGGACAAACGATTGTACTGGTTGATGGGAGCTATGGTAACTGCCGTAGCTGTATTGTACATGATCCGCGAAACAGAAGACACCTACTTATTGGAGATTCTTGGCGCCGGTGCAGGCGTGTTTTTGATATATGCTATCGTGCTTCTTAATCGTCGAAAGGGCCGAGTAGTGCAGTTGCTTATATTAGCCATGGTAGTAGGAATGAGCTTTGCTTATGCTTCTAACTATGTGTTTAATAATATTTTAAAACCACACCAACAGAATCGTATCAACGCATGGCTGAGACCAGAACTCTGTGATAGAGCTTCGCTTTATAATATCATTCAATCTAAAATGGCTATTGGTTCAGGAGGCTGGGATGGAAAAGGCTTTCTGAAAGGAACAATGACTAAGCTAAACTATGTACCTGAGCAATCCACTGATTTCATTTTCTGCACCGTTGGCGAAGAGCAGGGCTTTGTTGGTAGCTTTGCCATCATCGTTTTATTCCTACTCTTCTTAATAAGGCTCACCATTATTGCTGAAAGACAGCGATCAAATTTTGCTAGAATTTATGCTTATGGCGTCGCAGGTATTATCTTTGTACACTTTTTAATCAATATAGGTATGACGATGGGCCTAATGCCCGTAATTGGCATCCCTCTTCCTTTTATCAGTAAGGGAGGGTCTTCATTACTTGGGTTTACAATAATGATAGCAGTTTTATTAAAATTAGATAGTGCAAGAAATCGCGCATAAAAAATAAGCATTTGTTTAATTTCGATCTTCAATATACAGATAAAGAATCTAATGCTAGAGCTGGACTTATCCAGACAGCACATGGAGAAATTCAAACACCAATCTTTATGCCTGTTGGAACAGCAGGTACGGTAAAAGGTGTACACCAAAAAGAGCTCAAAGAGGATGTTCAAGCACAGATTATTTTGGGCAATACTTACCATTTGTATCTTCGGCCTGGTACCGAAATTCTAGAGAAAGCTGGAGGACTCCATCAATTTAACGGTTGGGATCGCCCAATTTTGACTGATAGTGGTGGATATCAGGTGTATTCCCTTAGCCATCGCCGCAAAATTACTGAAGAAGGGGTTACTTTCGCTTCTCATATCGATGGGTCTAAACATTTCTTTAGTCCTGAGGTAGCTATGGATATACAAAGAAGTATTGGTGCGGATATTATTATGGCTTTTGACGAATGTCCACCCTATCCTTCAGATTATCGTTATGCTAAAAATTCAATGGACTTAACGCATCGTTGGCTGAAACGTTGTTGTGATCATTTTGATCAGACAAGGGGGTTATATGGTTATGAGCAAACTTTGGTGCCTATCGTCCAAGGGAGTACTTATCCTGATTTGCGCAGAGCGTCAGCAGAAACAATTGCAAGTTTTGATCGCCCCGCAAATGCTATTGGTGGCTTATCTGTAGGCGAACCAACAGAAGAGATTTATCGTTTTACAGATCTTTGTTGTCAAATATTACCCGAAGAAAAACCACGTTATTTGATGGGTGTGGGTACTCCTGTCAACCTGTTGGAGTGTATCGCTTTTGGGGTCGATATGTTTGATTGTGTATTACCTACCAGGAATGCTCGTCATGGCTTGCTTTATACAGCAAATGGCATAATGAATATGAAGAATGCTAAGTGGAAGGACGATTTTAGTCCAATTGACGAAAATGGCCCCTGTCCAACAAGTCGATTCTATACTAAGTCCTACTTACGTCATTTGCTGCATAGCAAAGAATTATTGGGAGCACAGATTGCAAGTTTGCACAATCTTAGTTTTTTCCTTTGGTTGGTCGGTGAGGCGAGAAAGCATATTATGGAAGGTGACTTCCGTCAATGGAAAGACACAATGGTTAAGGATCTGCAAAGAAGGTTGTAATTTTGTTAAGCTGTGGGGGATTTCCTATATGCTTTTGTGAAAGTTGTTAATATTACTATCGGAACAAAAACTTTGTTCCTGTAAAAAACTAAGAGCTTTGTTCATGCTTAAGAAACTAGATCAATATATTATAAAGAAGTTTTTGAGAACGTTTTTTTTTACAGTACTCATCTTTACGATGATTTCTGTTATTATTGATTTTAGTGAAAAAGTAGAAAATTTCATTGAGTCAGGTATTACGAATAAGGAAATTTATATTGACTATTATCCTAACTTTATTCTTTATATCGACGGCCTACTTTGGCCTCTATTTACTCTAATTGCTGTTATTTTCTTTACATCAAGAATGGCTTACAACTCAGAGATTATTTCCATATTTAATGCTGGAGTAAGTTTTAGGCGCTTGATGGTTCCGTATTTAATGGGGGCTGTTCTTATTTCTGGAATTCAATTGGTTTCGAATCATTTTTTGATTCCAAAAGGTAATAAAACGAGGTTAGACATTGTGCACGAGTATATTTGGAGGGATAATGACAAAGGAAAGACTAGAGATGTGCATATGTTTATTAGTCCCGATACAAAGATATATGTCAATTTCTACAGGAAGAGAGATAGTACGGCCAATAAGTTTCGTATGG
Source organism: Saprospiraceae bacterium (assembly GCA_022448955.1). Lineage (GTDB taxonomy): Bacteria > Bacteroidota > Bacteroidia > Chitinophagales > Saprospiraceae > JALEHC01. The sequence continues at coordinate 12,609 of JAKVCU010000111.1, read as the reverse complement.
AACGTTTTGAGGATGGAGAACTAGTTTATTTGCTCAAAGCAAATACTGCTTCATGGGAAGGGTATCCAGATAAATGGAGTCTAAAAAACTATGAAATTAGGGAGTTTAAAGGAAAGGAAGAGAGTTTGTTACTAGGGAAAGGAGCCAACTTAGATACGACTTTTGCCTTAACACCTAATGATTTTGTTGATTTCCTCGAACAACAAACGATGATGACTACTCCACAGCTTACGGCTTATATTCAGCAGATGAGGAGCCGAGGGGTAGGGAATACACAGAAATACGAAATTGAACTTCATAGGCGTACAGCCGACCCATTCACAATTTTCATACTAACTATTATTGGTATGTCGATAGCTGCACGTAAAGTTCGTGGAGGTATGGGCTTGCATTTGGCCTTGGGTATTGGTCTTGGTGCTATATTTATTTTCCTTTCACGATTTTCAATGGTATTTGCTACCGGACAAGCAATCCCAGTTTTGCTAGGAATATGGATTCCCAATCTCATTTTCACGCTGGTGGCTATACTTTTGGTGTCTAGAGCTCAGAAATAATTCGATTTTTGTTTAAGATTTCTTCATTTTGTTTAACTTCTAGTGTTGTTTATTAGTGCTATTTCGTAAATAGTCAGAGGAAAAGTGTGCGAAAAGGTGATGAAAGTATGAAATTAAGCATTCCAAAACTCATACTTTCATTTTTTATTGAAACAAAAGAAGAAATGCCAAAAATCAGACAAATAGTATAAGTTGTTGTTTTTCAGTGTTTTGTGTATATTTTTGTGTTGCTTGTTTAAAAGTTGTTCTTGTTTTCACAGATAATTAAATCCAAAAATTTGAATTTGTTTAACTTTTTAGTAAATTTGATTCAACAGAAATAAAGGAAGTTAAACAAAAATCGACTCTTATGTCTCAGCTTGAATTTTATACACGGTTTGATCAGATGGCGTCCCTTTTGCATTCTTTTGCATATACGTTGACTAAAAACGTAGAAGATGCGAAAGATCTTTATCAAGAAACTGCTTTTCGAGCTATGACTAATCGCGAAAAGTTTCGTCCTGGGACTAACTTTAAAGCTTGGCTTTTTACGATCATGAAAAATATTTTTATCAATAATTATCGTAAAAAGACAAAGGCCAACACGATTATGGATTCTACTGACAATATGTATTATATCAATTCCGGTAGTATCAGTATATCGAATGGTGCAGAATCAAGTATCATGATGCAAGAACTTACTAAAATGATTGCAGGGCTTGATGACAGTATCAAAATTCCATTTTTGATGCATTATCAAGGTTACAAGTATCAAGAAATTGCAGATCATCTGGATTTGCCATTAGGTACAGTTAAAAGCCGTATTTTCTTTGCTCGTAAAGAATTGAAAGATTTAATCGGCAAGCGCTACAGTAACCTAGATAGCTTGAAAGAAAGAAGTAAATAAGAAATTATAAAATAGTTTAGTAAATGGACGGCGATTGGGATTTTCCTGATCGCCGTTTTTATTATTGTAGATCATTTAATTATTAGATATTGACGCATCAGCAATTCAGAACTCAATTATTAGAATGGGCTTTGGCGCATCCTAGGCCGCTTCCGTGGAAAGGGATTGATAATCCTTATTTCATTTGGTTATCTGAGATTTTGTTACAGCAAACAAGAGTCGAGCAAGGCCTACCCTATTATTTAAAATTTAAAGATGCTTTCCCAAAGATAGAAGATTTAGCGAAAGCCCCAGAGGACGAGGTGATGAAGTTATGGGAAGGTTTGGGATATTATTCTCGAGCTAGAAATATGCATGCTGCTGCAAAATTTGTTGTTGATAACTTAGGTGGTCGATTTCCCAATACTTACAAAGATATTTTAGCGCTTAAAGGTGTTGGGCCATATACTGCGGCTGCTATTGCTTCCTTTGCATATAATTTGCCTCATGCTGTAGTAGACGGTAATGTTTATAGAGTTTTAGCTAGAATTTTTGGGATTAGTACACCATCGGATAGCACGGCAGGTAAAAAGGAGTTTGCGATTTTGGCAGAGCAGTTATTAGATAAAAACAGAGCAGGACAGTATAATCAGGCAATTATGGATTTTGGGGCAACCCATTGCACACCTAAAAAGCCAAAATGTAAAGATTGTCCCTTTACAACTGATTGTGTAGCTTATGAAGAGCGAGCCATTACTCAGTATCCCGTCAAAACAAAAAAGCTTGTTCGAAGGAATCGCTTTTTTAATTTTCTAGTATTGAGTAAAAAGGATCAAATTTATATTCAAAAAAGAAGGGATAAAGACATTTGGCAAAAGCTTTATCAATTTCCATTGTTAGAAACTTCACAAGCCATTGAACATACTGACGCATTGTTAGAGCAAAAAAAATGGGAAGATTGGTTTGGCAAAAGTCAACTCAAATTTGTTAAAAGGTCAAAGCTATTCAAGCAAACACTAACTCATCAATCTATCTATGCTTATTTTTGGGAATTTGAATTTTCAGAGGATATTGTTTTAGAAGAATTTGGATTCGTTTTAGAGGAACGAAAAAACTTAAGTAAATTTGCATTCCCCAAAATCATTGATTGGTATTTAGGGGATAATTCGTTATATTTAAATTTATACTGATGCGGAAATATCTTGATTGATGGTTATTGTGCAATAGCTTGATATTGAGCTGCTTAATCAGGTATTCAATAATGAAGCAGTTTAGCTGTAGTAGATTTTGACAGTATAATTTTTCTCATTCCGTAAACTAAATAGATGGTAAATCGCGTAATTTTAATTGGCAATTTGGGTAAAGATCCAGAGGTAAGAAGACTAGAAAATGGTGCAGTTGTTGCAAAGTTTTCAGTTGCCACAAACGAGAATTACAAAGATAAAAGCGGCGAATGGCAAACCCAAACTGAATGGCACGATGTTGTCGTTTGGAGAACGCTTGCAGAACGTGCAGAAAGTACATTAAAAAAGGGTGTACAGGTATATGTTGAAGGTAAACTAACACACCGTTCTTGGCAAGATCAAGATGGTAATAATCGTCGTACAACAGAGGTAGTAGCTAGTTATTTCCGGACTATTGGCAGAAGAGAAGGTGGCGGAGGAATGCCTAACTCTTTTCCTGGTGTTAATGACGAACCAACAATAGTGAATACTCCATCCTCTACCAGTCCAGCACCTGTAAGTAGTGAACCTGCCGCAGATGCTGCAGATGATGATTTGCCATTCTAGTGGCTATTTCTTAACCAATTTTTGTTTCTTTGGAAACGGAATCCGAAATTGTATTGGGTGCTTTGAGTACCCTATTCATTCTCATTAATAGTTTTTCGGTTGAAGCCATCATAGGACTACTCGGTATTGTAGTCTTGTTGGTCTTGTCTGCTTTGATTTCAGGTTCTGAAGTTGCTTACTTCTCTATTAATAATAACGATTGGAAACAGCTAAATAGTGAAGAAAGTGTTTCTTCTCAGCTCATTGTGCAAATGATTGAGAAACCTAGGACACTTTTAGCAACGATACTAATTAGTAATAATTTTATTAATGTCGCTATTGTTATTCTTTCCAGCTTCTTACAGGCACGATTCTTACCTGATGCTGTTTTTAACTCTTGGGCTACTTCTATCTGTCGTGTTCTTAATTATACAGATCAATTAACGATCGATTGGGTTTCTTATTTGTTAGGTACTTCAATTACTGTTGTAGGAGTCACTGCTCTTCTGGTGCTATTTGGAGAGATTGCTCCAAAGGTTTACGCTAGGCAAAATAATATTGGACTTGCTCGATTAATGGCTAGGCCATTGCGTATACTGATGCGTATTTTCTCGCCATTTAGTTTCTTACTAGTAAGTTGGACTCGAGATTTGGAAGGGAGATTGCATAGTCGTACAATAGCTGGAAATGTTACAAGTCGTGAAGATATTGATGAGGCAATTAACTTGACGGTCAATTTGGGAGAGCATTCTGCAAAAGAGACGGATTTATTGAAACGAATCATAAAGTTTGGAGATGTTGCTGCAAAGCAAATTATGCGTTCAAGAGTAGATGTCGTAGCGGTTGACTTTCGTCTAAACTACCACGAATTATTACAAACTGTTCGTCAATCGAATTTTTCGAGAATTCCTGTTTATGATGATGATTTCGATAATGTGACTGGGATCCTTTATGTCAAAGATCTTCTAGGACATCTTGGTGAACAAAAGGATTTTGAGTGGCAGGCTCTTATTCGTCCAGATGTATTGTATGTTCCAGAGGCAAAAAAAATTGACGATTTGCTCAGAGATTTTCAAAAAGAACATATGCATATGGCCATCGTAGTGGATGAATATGGGGGAAGCTCTGGAATTGTGACGATGGAAGATATCTTAGAGGAAGTACTGGGAGAAATTAAGGATGAATTTGATGACGAAATTGAGGTGATCTATCGACAACTAGATGCATATAATTTTTTATTTGAAGGTAAAACTCTGCTGAATGATGTTTGTAGGATTATAGGTGTTGATACTACAACATTTGATGAAGTCAGAGGTGATTCTGATACGGTTGCAGGCTTAGTCTTAGAGCTCATTGGTGAGATTCCTAAAAAGGAAACAGAAGTAAAGTACAATGATTACAATTTTAAGATCGTTCAAGTTAGCAAACGTCGAATTGTCCAAGTTTTAATTACCTTACCAAAAAAGCTGGTGTAAATGGTTACAACTAAGTTTTCTTTCCCTTTAGTTATAGTTTTATGTTTTTTATTATCTGCCTGTGGAGATGAAATTATTCCTACTCCTAAGCCAAGGGCTTTTCCAAGGGTAGATTATCCACAAAAAGCCTATCAATCATTTGATAAAGATTATTGCTCTTTTTCGTTTGAGCATCCAGTTTATTCTTCAATCGAACAAGATACCTTATTCTTTGACGAGCAACCTGATCACCCTTGCTGGTTTGATGTATTTATCCCTGCTTTTGATTGTAGATTACATTGTAGTTATACGCCGATTGGCGATGAGGATAAAACATTTGAGGCTCTTAAAAAGGATGCTTTTGACTTAGTGGATTGGCATAATAAGAGGGCTAATTATATAGATGAGTTGTTGATTGATAAAGGAAATAATGTAACAGGTATTGCTTTTTCGATTGAAGGTCCTGCTGCTTCTCCACTTCAGTTTTTCTTGACAGATAAGGAAAATCATTTTTTCCGTGGAGCTTTGTATTTTAATACACGGGTCAGACCAGATTCATTAGCACCAATTTATGAATTTGTGAAGGAAGATGTTTTTAAGTTGATTGAAACTTTTGAATGGGAAGAGGGAGTGTGAAAAAATAACTGTCACCCCAGCATTTTGAGGTGACAGTTTTAAATATATCGCTTTTAGGACTTTTTCTTCTTTCCAGCTTTTTCTTCTGCTACTGGAGAGGATGCAGATGGCTTTGCTTCTACTTCTACACCCGTAATCTTTGCTTTGATTTTAGCCTCAATTTCATGTGCAACCTCAGGGTTATCCATTAAGAATTGCTTAGCGGATTCACGGCCTTGAGCAATTTTGGCACCTTCGTAGCTATACCAAGCACCTGATTTACCAATAATATCGTGGTCAACGCCTAGGTCAACAATCTCACCTGTTTTAGAAACTCCTTCGCCATACATGATATCGAAGTTAGCAATACGGAAAGGGGGTGCTAATTTATTTTTAACTACTTTCACTTTTACGTGATTACCTACAACATTACCCTCCTTATCCTTTATAGCAGAACCTGTTTTACGAATATCCAAACGCATTGAAGCGTAGAATTTTAGGGCATTACCACCTGTTGTGGTTTCAGGATTGCCAAACATCACGCCAATCTTCTCACGAAGTTGATTGATAAATACACAACAACAATTGGTACGACCAATGGCTGAAGTCAATTTACGCATGGCCTGTGACATCAAACGTGCCTGAAGGCCCATCTTCGAATCACCCATTTCTCCCTCAATCTCACTTCTTGGTACTAGAGCTGCAACTGAGTCAATAACAATAATATCGATAGCACCAGAGCGGATCAGGTTTTCTGCTATTTCCAAGGCTTGTTCTCCATTATCTGGCTGAGAAATCAATAAATTTTCTGTATCAACGCCAAGACCTTCTGCATAAAAGCGGTCGAAAGCATGCTCTGCATCAATGAAGGCTGCGATACCACCAGCTTTCTGACATTCAGCGATGGCATGAATAGCTAGGGTGGTTTTACCTGAAGACTCTGGACCATAGATTTCAATAACTCTACCTTTAGGGTATCCATTAATCCCTAGTGCAATATCAAGGCTTAAAGAGCCTGTAGGGATCGTCTCTGCTTTTACGATCTGTTTATCACCGAGGCGCATAATAGTGCCCTTTCCATATGTTTTTTCTAAGCGATCTACTGCTAATTGGAGGGCTTTTAATTTTGATTCTTTTTCGTTAGCCATGAATTATAGATTTTCTCATGAAGAACAATTTGTTTTCAGTTCAATACAAAAATAAATTTTTTGTTTAAAAAGTCAAAGTCCATTCCTAATAAATTTATTAAATGTTTATTTTTTTTGAGAAACAGCCCATTCTAGGTGCAGGAATACTAAAACTTTAAACAATTTGGATGAGTAGTCAAGTAAGTGAAATATATTGAAAATAATTAGATTTTATTTGCTTCATCGTATTCCTCTATTAGGAAGTAGAACTGTTAGGTAAGGCTACTTTTGCTTCCATCTAGTCAAAAGCGATGACCGAGAAACAAGAAAGCCCTTAATCACTTTCGCAACTAAGGGCTTCATGTCGAAGCAAGATAAGGGGGGCTTCGACATAGGTTTAAATTCGCTATATGACGGACTATTTACTCGGGTTACTTTTTTGTAGGGCCATTTTGGCCAAAATAAAGTAACGGTAATCCAATCAACTAAGCCTGCTCTTCTAGAGCTGTTTGCTTACTATAGCTTAATATCTTGTCAATAGTGCTTGAAGACGGATTGAACTTCACCTTTGGAAGCTGGCAGTACGCCTCTTTTAACCCTTGTAATTCTTCAAACAGATTTCTATCTTCCACCAAAGCTTCTTCGATTGCTAAAGTTTCAGAAAGAGATGTCTCTCGATAGAGATACTTTAATAAATGATTTTTAGTGTAAGTTTGCTTCATACAATGGATTGTGTTAGGAATTTGATGATATAATGCTTGAAACAACTTACGATAAATAAATGGGTTTTACTAACAGCGTAATTTACACTGGAAAAAAATCCAATAATGCAAGTTATTTCCTTAAAATGTTCCCTTAATAAACTATTAAATGTTCATTTATATTGTTTAGGAAATAACTTTTTTACAAGTCCTTCTTTGAAATGTAACTTACATTACAATTATTTATCATTTTTCTTTAAGCGACCTTCTGGGAAAATAGAAGGGGTATTTGAATCCAAGTCATCAAGTCTAAAACGGTTTTGATCTATCAGTTCTCTTAGTTTTTCTTGTTGGGCTTGCGTCAGTTGGTTTTTAATCTTAATCATTAGGCGTAATTGGGTTCTTTTGATGTTGCGTTCCATGTCTAGCATCGTTTCGAGAGTGGACATGGCTTTGGTTTCATCGATCTTGCTTTGGGATGCCAAGTCGCTCATCTCTTCAGTAACTGCTTGTAAGTCCCACTGCCACTTAGCGAATTCCATTTGTGCTTCTTGGTGTGCTTTAACGATATTGTCTTTTTGTTGCTTAGATAAACGGAGCGCCTTTTGGTGTTTCATCACATCTTCTAATTTAAAGAGCTGTGATTTAATTGGATCCTTGCGGAATAAGCCTGTATAGCCATAGGTTATGGCAGTGGCTTCTTGTGCATAGTTGGTGATGGTGAATAGTGATAGTAGTGTGAAAAGGATTAATTTTTTCATGATAATTTATTTAGTTTCTATTGTTTAATCATGTGTTCATTTTTTTAATGCAAAAAAAACAAACCAAAAAAAGTGCTGGCTTTCGCTCCTTCACTAAGAATCTAGTGGCATGAATCGCGATCCAAGCGTTTCATGAAAATGAAACTTGAGGATTGCTCTTTTTGCTTTCTTACTAGATTCTCTTAACGTTCCGTTGCTAAGACCAGTATATTTTGCAGTAATGACAGCCTTTTTACACACCTGCCTGCTGGAGTTTATGTAGGCAGGAATGGTATAATGCTAGATTTTCTTTTTTTAAAACACTAGTCGAAGCATATTTCCTTGTAATCATGGAGCGCTCTATTTGCCGATTAAGGAGCAATGCTTCGTACTGTGTTGCAAATAGGTAGATGGGATGAAATAAGTTACTCAAGTTTTAAGAAGAATTTCTTTCTTTCTATAAGGCCAAAAATATAGGCATAGCAATAGCTATGGCAAGGATTTTCAGCGAAGTAGAGAGTCAAAAAGACGATTAAAACGAAGAGGTTATTTGGTATCATCTACCTGTAGTAAGATCGTTACAAAGTACTCTAGTCTAATGTTAATAAAAATTCAGTCGGTGATTCCCAGCTTGTCAGGAGGCTGTTGTCATTTGGATTGCTAAATTCACTTGGAGCTTGCCAATTGGATATATTACTTCCTATTTCCAATAAAGCTTCGCTTGGAAGCATAAAGGCCTCATTTTTATCACTAAAAGGCGTGATTGGAGAAGCCTCTACTCCATCATTTTGCCGTTGCAAAATTCCCAGCCCGATACTTATGCACAATACCATACTTGCTGCTATTGTAGCCCATTTTCCGTAAGGGGAAAATGGGATACGGTTCGCTTCCTTAGGCTGCTGCTGTGGCAAACTATTTGCTAGCATCGATTCAAAGCTAGGCTGTTCGAGTGTATCTGTCTGCTTTATTTTTTGGAATAATTCTTTTAACTCTTTATCGTTCATTTCTTTATTATTATCGTTCTACAAAGTTTAAAACTTTACATAACGGATGATTAGTAATTCGCGTAGCCTTTTAAAATCAATTTCAACCGTTCTTTGCTTCTTTGGTAATGTGTTCTGGCAGATCCCAGACTAATGCCTAAGATATCAGCTGCTTCTTTAATTGTTTTTTCTTGGTAAAAGACCAAGTGGAGTACTTTTTGTTGTTGACCTGATAGCTGTTTTAAGGCTTTCAGGATCATATCTACTTCCTCATGTGCAATCAAATCGCTTTGTACGGAAGGAATGGCATAGTCCACTTGGCTCAAGGGCAACGTATGTTTACTTTTTTTCTGTACATCTCTTGCCGTATTGCGAATAACAATGAATAACCAATTTTTAAAAGGCCCCTTACCGCCATATCGTGCTTTACCTTCTAGGACCTTCAAATAAGTTTTCTGTAACACCTCTTCAGCCATTATTTTATTCCGACCACAACATTGAAGAGCCCAGCCGTAACTTTCTGAGTGATATTTTTTGAGCTCTTCTTTCATTTTATTGCTTTGATTAACAGGTGATTTTAATGTCGTTTCAGTATATAGTCTGTGTAAGATTCGATTTATATGACAGCACTTCAATATTTTTTTAAGAGTGTGGTTAAATTTTATTCAAACTGATAGTTAACGATTTAAGCTTGCCTACCAGCCAAGGTAGGGTTTTGGCTGAGGCTTCGTGAAGGCGTTTAGCGAGCTAAATAATGGATCTAATCGGACACCATAGTTCTCAAATCTTTGGTTTTCAGGCAGTAGAAGATTTAATATGCTCTAAAATAGCAAGTAGGTCTTGCAAGACTATAAAGAAAAAGGTTGTAGGGTAAATCGTAAAAGGAAAGAGAAATGTATGATATGGGAGGGAGTGCTTACTTATTTTTTATTTTTGCCTCGAAAGAAACTGATTTAAGCCTTCCAAATCATCTGTGTTGATTAAATCTACACCTGCTTTATAGAGTATTTCCCAAGCATTAGGATGATCAGGGCTAGCCCATAAGCGAAGTCGTTTGCCTTCTTTATGCACATCATCTACTAACTTACGCAAGTACTTCCATTCGTCTTCCGAAATCACTCCTTTGCCACGCCATTTCAAATGATTTTTGTAGTTATCACTAATCACAGGCATTAATGCTGGCGATATTCCCCTACCGATATCCTCTGGACGACCATCTATAGCTACAAGGCGTTTTTTATCTGCCTTAACCATTGAAATAGGGCGATCACCTGAAAGAAATATCGTAACCGCTTTTTGTTGTTTCCCATCTTCATAGGCAGTTAGGATAGAACGATAATCTTCGAGTTGTTTTTTTAGTACTTGATAAACCTCTTCCCCTTTGCCTTTGATATCGATCATTAGCAAAAATTCACTTTCAAAATTAGGATAAACACGGCCATCATTTGTTTGTACTCTTTTTAAAAGCGGGTCAAGGTATAGACTTGTTAATGTTTTACTTTTTCGATTAAACCAAGGCTTGATGTGCGCTACATAAAGTTCGCCTTTGATCAAGTGTATGTCTGCTTCGATACTTGTGAAGCCATTATCCAATGCATCTTGTAATGGGCTTTTATGCTGATAGTCGTTATGTGCATGGGCATTTGGATGAGGTCCATTTTGTGAAAGTATAAAAAAGGGAAAAAGACAGCTAATAAAAGTTAGGAAACGCATTAGAATCTAATTTTAATTAAAACAGGAAGATGATCAGATGGTAGCAGGCCACCCCAAGAGTCAGATAAGATACCATGCTTTAGTACCTTTACTTGATTTTTTATAAAAATGTAATCAATACGTCTACCCGCTACGCCAGGTACTTCAAAAGAATTTGTCCAAGTACCATTAGGGCCATGTGGCGGTGTGTAGCTCATAAAGTAAGCATCATCAAGATGACCTTTTCGCTTTTCATCAATTAAAATTTGGTATGGCTCATCCTCTGGGATACAGTTAAAATCACCTGTTAGAATGACAGGATGCTTTCCTGCAATCGTTTCAATACGATCCAAAATAAGTTTTGCACTATTGGCTCTTGCTTTTTCTCCTTGATGGTCGAAGTGAGTATTGAAGTGGAAGAATACTTTTCCATTGCTGCGGTCTTTCAATTTAGCCCAAGTAACTATGCGAGGTAATGCCGCATCCCAGCCCGCCTTTCCAACTGCTTCCGGCTGCTCAGAAAGCCAAAAAGTATTGCCTTCCATGAATTCGAATTTATCTTTTCGATAAAGAATAGAGGAAAATTCATTATCAGGTTGCGGTTGGACAGAACCATCTGTTCGGCATACACCAAAAAAAGCAAAATGATCAGGAAGTAAAGCTTGCAAATCATCCATTTGAGATTTAAAAGCTTCCTGCAATCCAATAATATCTGCTTCATGATAAGTAATCATACTTGCTACTTTATCTTTTCTATTGGGCCAATAGTTTTCGCCATCATTAGGGTTGGGATAACGAATGTTGAAGGACATCACATTTAATTCCGTCGCTTGTGCTCCTAGATCAAAAGACAATAAAAAAATAAAACAGTACCAATAAATTCGCATAAACAAAAGTTTATATGTTATTTAATTTAATGAGTTATGGGGCTAAATACACCGTAATTTAAGTTTGTCGCAATGTTGAACTAGCTGATTTTTGCTCAGCTTAAGGCAGAGCGGACCCTAATAGCCATAGCTATTAATACGATTACACAACGTAGAGCTGAGTAAAAATACGCATTCAAAACATTAAGTAACTTAGATTACAGTGTGCTACATGATATGAACTCATTTTTTCTTCATGTTTCACCAAATTAAAGTTTTGAATTTTCTGTTTGGCAGTTCTTTCCCATCATTTTTTACGCTTACTTACATTATTTAGGCTTTTTATTCATAAGCCTCTTAGCTTTGTGTTTTTTCGTTTACAAATAATAAACTATTTTAAGCTTTCAAATCCTAAAATTAAACGATGAGCGAATTTATTATCACAGGTATTGGGAAAAAAATCAAAGAAATACGAAAAGATAATGGGCGGAAGCTCACAGAGGTAGCTCAAGCCGCGGATATCAGTAAAGGGCTGCTTTCCAAAATTGAGAATGGCCGTACTGTTCCCTCCTTACCTGTTTTATTATCAATCATTAAAGCATTAAAGTTAAGGCCTGATGATTTTTTCGCAGCATTGGATTATGAAAAATCTCAAACATATATTCATAAAAGTGCAGAGCAGCTTCTTCCTATTAAAAAGGAGGAGGAAAATAAAGGCTATAAACATTATTCAATTCTAGATAAGGTTTTTAAGAACTTCAGGATAGAGTCAGAAATAATTGAAGTACTGCCAGGCGCTTATCGCAAAAAATTATACAATAATACTTATCAATTTAGACATGTATTGGAGGGTAGCCTTCAATTTCATCTTAATCAAGAGGTAATTCTTCTGAAGAAGGGAGATAGTCTGCTTTTTGATGGTCACTTAGAGCATCTGCCACTAAATGAGACGGATCAGTCGGCAAAAATGCTAGCTATGTACTTTTATCATAATAAGTAGGGGTATAGTATGGAGCAAAAAGTCAAGATACATAAATAGTTTGCCCGAAACTGTGCCTGCCAGCAGGCTGGAATTGGTACAATAAAATTCAGCCATAGACAGACAGGTCTTTACGTTCGTTCAAAAATTATAAGTAACTGACGATAGGAAAGTTACGCATGATTTTTGAAGGGACAATTTTATTATACAAGCAATTTTGACTAGCCGCTTAAGCAGGTACTCAAAAATAAATATACAATAAAG
>JAKVCU010000110.1 GCA_022448955.1 Saprospiraceae bacterium | reverse complement strand
ATAATTTTTGAAGGGACAATTTTATTATACAAGCAATTTTGACTAGCCGTTTATGCATATAAAGCTCCAATTTATTTTACAAACTACTTTATATATTTGTAATAAATATCATGGATAGTATTGATTTTCATCCGAACCTGCGTGAGGGATAGAAGCGGTATGAAGATAAGCCAGAGCGCATTTTTCATAAAAGCGGATAGCCCGGCCCGTAAGGGACACGCCCAGAACTATCTGATTGTAAAACTATTCCATAGTTATTTCATTAATCTTAGTTGATGAAGAACTAAACACAAGCATACAAAATAGCAATAGGTCAATATCTATGAAAATGAATTCTATTTTGCGAAGCAATTGATCAATCATGGCAAAAGATTAGCATTTTGGGTTTATTGAAGTCACCAACTAGCTCAATGAGCAAATACTCCGACAAACTCTCACTAAATGGTTAAGTGCAACTGCTTATTCTATAAAATGTTTTGGTTACAAAGGCTTAGTTACTGACGACAGAAAAGTTATATGCATAATTTTTGAAAGGATTAAAGCCTATCGGCTGAAATTTTATTGTGCTAGTTTCTTGGGCTTACTACTTATATTCGATGAGCCAATTGCCTAAATTAGGGCTATTATATGTGGTATAGAAACTTTTGAATACGTACTTTTCTCATAAATTATGTAGAGTGATTACTAAGAGTCTATTGAGGATTCATTAATTTTGAGTCTCTAAAAGGAAAACTTAGATTGTGGATTATTTAGTACAACATATTGAGAGTTTGATTTTTTCGGCTGATGTACCGATTACGCTAAAAGAGATGAAGAGTACCTTAGAGGAAGCTTTTGGCGTAAAGTTTCACAGAAAGGAGCTAGAAAAAGCATTGCTTTCCATAGAAGAGCGTTATGCTCAGGAGGATTATGCCTTTCAGATGCAGGAGATTGCAGGCGGTTATCAGTTTCTAAGCAAGCCTGCTTATCATGAAACGATTGGTATCTATCTCAAACAAACGACCAAAAAGAGGTTATCAAAAGCTGCCTTAGAGACCCTTTCTATCATTGCCTACCGCCAGCCAGTTACGAAAAGTGATATGGAAAAAATTAGAGGAGTAAGTTGCGATTATGCGGTACAGAAACTATTGGAAAAAGAACTTGTTGCTATTATAGGAAGAAGTGATTCGCCAGGAAGACCACTTCTGTATGGCACTAGTCCAAAATTTATGGACTACTTCGGCTTAAAGAATATTCAAGATCTTCCTAAATTGAAGGAATTCAAGGAGCCCGATAGTGAAATTGGAGAACAAGCTCCGATTGAAGAAGCGAATATAGAAGAAAAAGGCGATGCCAAAAGTGATGTTTAAATAAAATATTATGGCAACAGATAAACCGTTAGTAAACAGAGTAGCAGCGAGTGGCTTAATGACGATCAAACTGGAAGAATATTTTCCAAAAGAAACCATTATTGCTTTCGACTTGAAAGACTATTTGTATATGGAACTAATGCTCAAGGAAAAAGACTTCCGTGAAGCATTAAAAACACATAAGTGGTCTCAATATGAAGGCCAAATACTTTGTGTTTTTTGTTCTACGGATGCTATTATTCCTATTTGGGCATATATGCTAGTTGCTTCTTATGCTGCTCCTCATGCCAAGGATGTTTTTCAGGGTACTTCCGAACAGTACTATCAAAAAGCATTTGAGCAGCTGATTGCTCAAATGGATCTTGCTTTGTATGAAGATCAAAGAGTTGTGATCAAAGGCTGTAGCGATTTGCCGGTGCCACTTTCTGCCTATGTTGATCTAACGAGTAGGCTACGTCTTGTGGCAAAGAGTATAATGTTTGGAGAACCATGTTCAACCGTTCCCATTTTTAAAAAACCACGTCCAAAAAAATAAAAAAGTAGCATCTAATCCCTTATTTCAGGGCTTTAACAGTTTGCAAATTTCATATAGTGGATTTTTTAGCTATATTGATTTGACTAACGGTTGCTAGTCGTTTGTTCTTGCTTGTTTGTTCTCTTTCTAAGATGAATTAGATGAACCTATCAACAAAGAAAAGAACTCCTGAAATGTCAATATTTAGGATAAATAAAAACTATCAACCAACAACTATTAACTATTTGACTAAGTCCCATGAAAAAAGGTTTATCATTTTACACATTAGTGATGGCTGCGTTTTTCAGCCTAGCTATTCTTGCTTCTTACTCTACAAAAGAAGAAAAACCAGCTACAGCAGAAGGTGGTAAAAATATCCCTCAGATTGTCAAGCCAGTAGATTTAGACAAGTCATTTTCATTTGCTGGAGAAGAATTACCACTAGAGAACTTTGATGTTCGAGAGCGGTTAGAAAGAGAGCTAACTGTCAATACTTATTGGCACTCTAGTACTGTGCTGAACATGAAGCAGACTTCTCGTTACTTTCCACTTATTGAGCGGATTTTAGAAGAAGAAGGCGTACCAGATGATTTTAAATATTTGGCTGTTGCAGAAAGTAATCTTCGCAATGTCACTTCATCAGCTGGTGCAAAAGGTTTGTGGCAGTTTATGAAGCCAACAGCAACCTCTTATGGCTTAGAAATTAATAAAGAAGTGGATGAGCGCTATCATGTTGAAAAGGCAACTAGAGCAGCTTGCCGCTACTTAAAAGATGATAAAAAGCGTTTTGGGAGCTGGCTTTTGGTAGCAGCTGCTTATAATATGGGGGGCACCCGACTCGCACGCTCTATAAAAGAGCAAAGAGCAAATTCTTATTTTGATTTAAATCTGAATATAGAGACGGCGCGTTATGTTTTCAGAATTGTGGCTATTAAGGAAATCTACAATCATCCTCGTCAATTTGGATTCTATTTAGACAAAGACGATGGTTATGAGCCCTTAAGTGACTATGATATTGTCGAAATCAATGGTAGCGTAGAAAATTGGGGTGATTTTGCCAACGAATATGATGTTAGCTATCGCATGCTTAAAATTTACAACCCCTGGTTGATCGATAAAAAATTGACTAATAAGAGTCACAAAACTTATCAGATCAAAATACCAAGAAAGAAATTCTAGTTTTTAGGAAGTATCCGATAAAGTGGACAAACACCTTATCGGATACTGTCACGGTATGTCTAGTCGATATAATTTTCGATAAACCAACTCTTATAGTTTCCTAGTGATTTATTTTTCAAAATCGTGCGGTAGTTACTTTGAGTAATTGGGAATACATCATAGCTCACGCTCGGATCTTTAATAAATTCCGCTTTATTCCTATCTACACCATTATAATATTTCATGGCTTCCGATTTGTTTTTAAAGCGACGAATCACTACCATTGGCAAGCGAGATTCTGCTGTTTTACCCAAGTAGATATTAGAGATACGAAGTTTGTCAAGTTTGTGATATTTGTTGTTATAATCAGCTACTTGGATTTTCATTTCATTAAACTTAATATCGCTATAGAAGATCGCGATCATGTAATGCAATCGGTCATCATCCAATTCAAAGGCTAGTTCTTCTTCGTTTTCAATCACGACATCTCCAGGCAACTTAGCCCCAGTGCCTTCACCTAATAAGCGCAGCATTTCTTTTGCCTGCAGCTGTTCTGGCGAAGTGGGATATTTAGCGATCACTCCTCTTAAGCCATTGATATAAGCTTCTTTTCCCTGAAGGTTTCCTAGACACATAGCGGATAACAAGGCAAATCGGGGTTGTAATACATTAGATGCCCCAAATTTTTGTTTAGCATTATTGCTCTGATCATATGCATCTTGATATTTACCACTGGTAAATTTGGCATAAGCCTGATCATAATATTCATTTAACTGAGTCTCTTCTGTTTTCAGGACAGCTGCATAATTTGGATCACTTAAGATCTTAGCATAAGTACTTGTAGGATATTTATTAGTGATTTTTTGGTAATACTCCTGTACTTTAGCGGTGCTATTTAGATCCGTATATGCTAAATAGAGTAAATACCAAGAATCCAATTCATAATTACTAGCTGGATACTTTTCATTGAGTTCCTCTAGAATATCAGCTGCTTTTTTATCGTTTTCGATACGGTCGCGGTATAATGATCCTAGCGCATACATTGCTTCTCTGATTTTTAGATGGGCCGCTTCTTTTTCTGCATCGGTTTCAGGCACATCGCCTAGCAACTGTTTAATTTCTTCTGGTGTTAGGATAAGCTCTTGTTCTTGTTCGTTATCATTTCCAGCAACGGTAATGTCAGAATCTTGGCGGTTAGATCTTCGCCAATTATCTTCTAATTGTCTTTCTCCCCATTTTTTAGCGAATTCTTTTTCTCCTCTTTTCACTGCTTTTTGGTCATAAGCGAAGAAACTTGTTTCTTTCTGTCGGGCATCAATGGCACTTCTACCCCTTCCACGTCCTCCTAGTGGATTGATATTACCTCCTTGAGCCTGCTTTTCGAGTTGTTTTCTGCGCTGAGCGTCCTGTGCTTTCTGAATTTTGAAGGCCAATGCTTGCTTTTCCACATCGCTCATGGCTGCGATAGTCAATAAGCTATCGGTATCTGCTATGATTTTTAAGTTTTTAGCAATAGCTGTGAGGTTAGTAGACAGTTTCTTCAATGGGTCATGGCGCTCATCCTGTGGCACGATCATGGCTAAAGTACTATCGATATAGCTCTTAGCGAATACAAATTCTTCTGCTTCGTAGAATAATTGTCCCAACAGATAGTAAGAGTCAATTTTCTGAGCACGATTATTGCGATTATTATTTAATGATTTTTGCAGGTTGGCTATGGCCAATTCCTTTTCCCCATCTTTCAGGTCAATTTGAGCGATGGTGTAATAAATACGATCCTTAAAATCTCTATTTTTAGGATCTTCGAGCATTTTTTCTAGCTTGTTCTTGGCCTCTTCAGAAGATTCACGGCCATTGAGGTAAGCATTTTGTGTGATATTTAGCTTTGCGCTAAATGCCATTTCGTAGCTAGGCTTAAATTTTAAAACTCTTTCATAGCCAGCAACTGCATCTGCAGATTGGCTTTGTTTTTGATACAGCTGTGCCGCTATGAATGCATAACGTGCCTTTCGTTCTCTATCGCCTGCTATTTCGATGGCCTCATCTAGATAAGCGATGGCTTGGTTATAATCTTTACGTTTTACGTAATAATACGCTTGGACACTGGCTAGTTCTTCTTTTACATCGTCAAAAACCTTTGGATTTTTTTCTAAATCACTCATCCAGCGTAATGCTTCATCATAGCGATCTCTTTCGATCAGAGTCTTAGCCAACCATAACTGTCCTTCCTGATAGGAAGGCTTATGTCTTAGGAAATAATTATCTGGCTCTTTGGTATTTGAAGGTATGATCTCTTCTTCTTCTTTTCCAAGGCTAATCAAAGTAGGTCCGTCATCATTAGCTGTTGCTGTATTTGGTTCCGTGTTATTTGTTGTATCGGCCATTTTATCCTTAGGTACTGCCGAATCTTTTTGGGTATCTGTTTTTTTGCTCGCTCTTTTTTTGCTAGAAGACTTCTTCTTAGAAGATTTCTTTTTTTTCTTCTTTTTCTTTTTTTTCTTCTTTTTTACCTTTTTAGATTTTTTCTTCTTTTTCTTTGGTTTCTTTTTGCTTACTTTTTTGGATTTTTTCTTTTTACTACTACTCTTCGATCCATATACCTTTGCAGCAGAATACTCATTAATCAGATATCTGAACGTTTTTTCAGCCGACTCATAGTCTTGCTTTAAAAACTGTGCCTTTCCAACCAACAAGTAAGAATTATCGGTCCATCTACTCCCTCTATGTAAATTTACAGAAACTGTCACTTTTTCAATGGCACGATCGAGTTCAGAGCTCACCACTTGGGGGTTGTCTATATCGATGTACTCATACATATGGAGCAATTCGTTGTAATTATCTTCATGAGTAGCTTTGAGATTCACAAAGCTAGCTTCTAAAATCTCGTTTGCATTGAAATAATAGTTATATTTAGAGGTCGTGTTGTGATAAACTTTCCCTAGAAGAGAATAATCATCCTTTTTCTTAGTCGTCGAACAAGCCGAGAGTATTGAGAAAATCAAGACGAGTGACAAAAACTGTAATATACGCTTCAAAACCTTCTATCTTTTTCAGGACTTATCTGCTAAAAAGCCCTTCGTTATGGAATGATATCTGCAAAATATATTTCGTTCTACTGAATGAGATATTTGGACCGAACTCAATTGATCCACTTTTATATAATTCGCTTTTCTCTATTCAAGAATAAGCAATCACCTGTTTCGCATAAAAGCGTATCAAAAATGGATGAGATCATTTTATTATCGTCCAAATGCAATATTCAGTTGAAGAATCGTTAAAGATCAAAATAATTAGATTATTGCACACCAAAAGTTAAGTCCTAAATCCTAACTTTGTGACGCACGCACAAAATTATTGGAATAATCTCAATCTACAAACTTAGAATCTATGCAAATATTATAAAGCATGCGATAATTAACAGGAAACTTTGCAAAAAATTGATCTTAGCATGTAGTAAACAATAAAATAAGGCCTTCGATCCCTATTTTACAAAAAGAAGGTTTAATTTATTACACTTCATGCACTAAGTAATTTGATGAAAATAATTTTCATGTTTATTCTATTCTAAACGAAATTTTTTAGTCTATGTTTCAGGATAACGAGCAGCAGAAAAGCCGTTGGGAAAGTTTAAAGGAAAGATTGAGGCATACTTATCGATTGGTCATCATGAATGATGAAACTTTCGAGGAAGTGGGCTCTTACAGAATAAACCTTTTGAACGTCTATATTCTCATTAGTACAGAATTGGTAGTAGTGGCATTTATGGTATATGCAGCATTAGCATACACCCCATTAAAAAACTTTCTTCCTGGCTTTGCAAAGAGCACAGAGGATATTGAGCTGCAAGAACTAAAAACTCAAGTTGAGGAAATGACAGAATACATTCAATCATATGAGCTTTATACCCAAAATTTGCGTAAAGCAGTACTCGGAGATGTTACAGGAATTACTGCAGATGATGTTCCAGATATGATTCCACAAGATACAGCCATAGAGGAGGTAGAAAGGATAGAGCTGGATGATCAGCTTCGAAAGGAATTCGAAATGGAAGAAGTTGGGATCAAAGCACAACAAGGCCGCAAGAGAAATTTCTCTCCGGAAGGTATTCCTTTAGAACAATTGTATTTCACCTCGCCTATCAGTGGAGAGATTAGTGCTGAATTTGACAAATCGATTAACCACCTGGGGGTAGATATTCTTGCGCCAAAAAATACAGCTGTGAAAACGGTAATGGATGGTTATGTTTTTCTTTCAGATTGGACCATGGAAACGGGTAATACGATAGGTATTCAGCACCCCAATAACATCGTTACTTTCTACAAGCATAATTCAAGTTTATTAAAGAAAGTAGGCAGTTTTGTAAAAGCAGGGGAAGCTGTGGCTATTATTGGAAATACGGGTACGTTAACGGATGGCCCACATTTACATTTTGAACTTTGGCATCAAGGTCAGGCTATTGATCCTACGGAATATATTAAGTTCTAAAATTTGCCCCTTTTTTGGTAATTTAACAGCAAACCTAACCAACTAACAATGATTTCCAGATTACAAGATACTTACAATGAGGAAGGGCAACGCACAAGCCCTGCCCTTCCAGAAGAGGTAAAGAATTTTCTGATCGATATTGATGGTACTATCTGTGATGATATGCCTAATGAAGAGCCTGATCGTATGATGGCTGCTATTCCTTATCCTGACGCACAAAAAATCATCAACAAATGGCATGAAAAAGGTCATTTTATTACCTTTTTTACTTCCAGAACAGAAGAACATAGAGCATTAACAGAAGAATGGCTAAAAAAGCATGGCTTTCAATACCATGGCCTTATCATGAATAAGCCAAGAGGCGGAAATTATCATTGGATTGATAATAACATGGTGAAAGCAACACAATTTAAAGGTAAATTTACAGATTTAGTGGTTCGTAAACATGATATTGAAGTTTTTAAAGACTAATACGCACTGTAATCTAAATTACTTTGCACTTTGTACCGACAGATTTTCGCTCAAGGCAGGGCATGATGCAAATTTAAAGACTTCGCTACAACAGCAAGTCAACAAAGCTATATCGAGTAAAAAATTAAGGATACCGTATTCCAATCAATATGATGCATTCAAAAATGCCCTTGGGTATAGCCTAGAATTTAATTTTTGATGATCACATAAGATATAAAATTAGCTCAAAAAAATAAAGGCCCAGACCGCTTCACACCAATTGGATTAGTATTCCATTTGAGAGCTATACGTCTCGCTTCAATATATCTTTCATGGCATTTACTACCTCTGGATATTCAAATTTAAAGCCCGCATCTTCTATTTTTTTACTGGCTACTTTTGTACTATTCAGTATGGTAGAGGACATTTCTCCCATTGCAAGTCTCAAGATAAATGCAGGTGCTGGAACTGGAATAAAAAATTGATTTCTAGCCTTACCAAGTGCTATGGTTAAATCTTTATTAGTTAAAGGTTGAGGACTTACCCCATTATAGGCACCTTTGGCCTCTTGATTTTCCATAGCCCAGATAAACATTTGTGATAGATCATCAATATGAATCCATGAATACCACTGCTGCCCATTTCCAAAATAAGATCCCATGAAAAAGTAAAATGGGATCAGCATTTTTGGCATTGCACCTCCTTGTTTGGACATCACGATTCCTATACGAATCCATGCTGTACGAATCCCGGAATCAGCTACTTCTTTTATAGCGTTTTCCCAAGCCATACAGCTTTCTGCTAAAAACCCTTCCCCAGGCGCACTGCTCTCATTCACTAAGGTATTACCACGTTCTCCGTAATAACCGATAGCAGCAGCAGAAATATATGCCTTGGGGCTTTTAGCTAGTTTTTTAAAATAGGCTAATAAGAGTCGAGTGCTCTCGGTACGACTTTCAATGATTACTTTTTTGCGCTGATCTGTCCATCGTTGATCTACGATACCAGCACCAGCAAGATTAATTACATAATCTGCCTCTTCAACTGCCCCATCCTCTATCCATTGTTTTCTAATATCCCATTGAAAAATGGTATATGGATAATTTGCTGTTTTAGTTCTACTTAAGTGAGCAACTTCATAGCCACGTTTTGTCAATATTTCACTTAGTCGACGACCCACCAAACCACTACCCCCTGCAATTAAAACCTTAGCCATAATTATTATTTGTAATTAAAACGACAAGCAAATTCTTTTTTAAACTCCTGACTACAACAAACAAGAAAATACAAGGTTCAGAGAGCATATCGAATTCATTAAATATCATTTTACCTAAACAAACTTTATAGGTCCTTTGATTTGTATAGCACTATATTTTTCGTTTTTAGCTTTTCTAGCTATTTTAGGGCAATATTGAAAAAAGGCATTTAAATTACAGTAAAGTGCTTACTTCTATATTAAAGTGTGTTTAAATTTTGTTCAAACTGACAATCAACGATTTGAGCCTGACTACCAGCTAAGGTAGGGTTTTGGCTAAGGCTTTGTGAAGGCGTTTAGCGAGCTAAATAACTGGTCCAATCGGACGCCATAGTTCTCAAAGCTCTGGTTTTCAGGCAGTAGAAAATTTAAACGTGCTCTTATTATCTTAGGATGACGAAGAGTACCCTGAGAAGCACATAAACAATACCAAAAGAGCTTTAGAGCCTTCTAAACCAAACCATGAGTGTATGAAAAGATTTATCCGTTTAATTACGTTTCTTAGTCTGTCATTTTGCTTTGTTCAAATTTCCTCTTGTAACAGAGACCAAGCAGAACAACAAGCAGACGAAAATACAGTAGAATATAGTAAAGAAAATATCGCTACTGTTCGATTACCTGCTGAGCCAGACAAAATCAATCCACTTATTACTACAAGTGTTTACTCTAGAATCGTTTATGAGCCCATCTTTTTATATTTACTACAGTTTGATCCACAATCACTTGAAATTGCACCACAGTTAGCCAAAAGTCGTCCTCAAATTGAAGAGCTTACAGATGGACCTTTTGCAGGTGGAGTATCATACACTTTCGAAATATTAGATGAAGCTGTTTGGGATGATGGTACTCCAATTCTAGCCAAGGATTTTGAATTTACCTTAAAAGTACTTTTTAATCCACTAGTAAATGCAGCACCTGTCAGAGCATATCTTGAGTTTATTAGAGATATCGAAATTGATGCTGACAATCCTAAGAAGTTTACAGTTTACACCAATCAAAAATATATCGTTGGAGAAGCTGCCATAGGTAATATCCCTATTTATCCTACTTATGTTTATGACAAAGAAGGTTTAATGAGTGATTATGCCCTTAGTGATTTAACCGATCCAGATAAAAGTGCTGAATTAAGTGAAGATGAAAATATCAAAGCATTCGCCGACATCTTCAATAGTGCAGAGTATGGAAGAGAAAAAGGAAATGTAGTAGGAAGTGGTGCTTATTCTTTTGAAAGTTGGGAATCTGGCCAACGTATCGTATTGAAAAAGAAAAAAAACTGGTGGGGTGATAAATTGGATAATCCACTACTTGCAGCTTATCCTGATCAAATCACTTATAAAATCATTCCTGATCAAACCACTACTGTTGCCGCTATCAAAGCTCAAGAAATCGATGTTACTGCGCAGATAGATGCAAAGGATTTTACGGATATGAAAGATGATGAGATGGTAAATAAATACTTCAATCTCTATTCACCTACGGCCTTGCAATACTACTATATTGGTATGAATACCAAGGACAGAACTGGTAAACTTTCTGATAAGCGCGTACGTCGTGCACTAGCCCATCTTGTTGATGTCGATCAACTCATCAATGATCTATTTTATGGACTTGCGGAAAGAACAGTTGGTCCTATCCATCCATCTAAGTCTTATTATAATAAGGATTTGAAACCAATTGAATATAATGTAGAAAAAGCGCAAAGCTTATTAGCTGCAGCAGGTTGGGAAGACTCAGATGGCAATGGCATATTAGACAAGGAAATTGACGGAGAACAAGTTGATTTAAAAATTAGCTACATCACAACTAGCACTAGCAAATTTGGAAGAAGCTTAGCTGAAATCCTAACTGCAAATTTCAAAAAGGCAGGTGTCGAACTAGATGTTGAATTACTTGAATTCCGCCAATTAATTGAAAGACTCCGTTCTAGAGATTATGAAATGAATTCAGGAGGATGGGGACAAGACCCCGTTCCTGCTGACTTGAAACAAATCTGGCATACAGAAAGTGATCGCCCTGATGGGTCTAATAGAGTAGGTTTTGGCAATGCAGAATCAGATGCATTAATTGATCAAATTAGAGTGACATTGAATGAAGATGAACGTGTAGATATGTATATGCGTATTCAGGAAGTGGTTTATGAAGAACAGCCTTATATTTTCTTATTCTCTCCCCGTGAAAGAATTGCAATTCATAAGCGTTTCAATACTACTGTTACGTCTTTACGTCCAGGTTACATTATAAATGATTTCCAACTGAAATAAAGAAGTGCTAATCACTGTTTTCAAAGCGAAAAGAAAAGCTAATTCGCTATTTCTTTTTGCTTTGAATTCCAACTCGTATCCAAGTTTTCCCAATTACTAAAAGCTTTCTGCCAAGCTAAGCTTTATTACATTTACTGTTATGAAAAAAAATAGACCTAACCAACGACTATTAATAGTCCTATCTCTACTTATATTTTTAGGTGTTAGTTGTGTGCAGGATCAAACAAATGAAGATAAAAGTACAACTGTCAATTACAAAAGAACCAGCAATGAAGTAAAAGCGGTCCTAGATAGAGACCCAGGTTCACTTAATCCTATTATTTCTACCTCTGCTATTGATCGTCAAATATTTGAGCACCTATTCAGCTATTTGATGGTTCCTGATCCACAGACTTTAGAATACATTCCTCAATTAGCAAAAGCTAAACCAGAAGTGAAAGAAACAAGGGAGGGGCCCTTTGCAGGTGGCGTACATTTTACCTTTGATATTCATGATGAGGCAAAGTGGGATGATGGCACTCCAATTACTGGAAATGATTACATCTTCACCTTGAAAGCAGTTTTAAACCCAGGAGTGAACGCACCTAACATTCTTCCTTATGTAGAGTTTATTGGAGATGCCCAAGTTGACCCCAACAACCCTAAACGTATCATTGTATACACGAAAGAAAAATATTTCTTAGCAGAAGAGGCTGTGGTTTATGCCTTTCCTATCCTTCCTGCTCATATTTATGATGCAGATGATGTGCTTTCCAACTATTCTTTAAGTGACTTCTTAGATGTTGACAAAGCGCAGAGTGTGTTTGATTCGGATGAAGCACTACAGCGATTTGCAGATACTTTTACCAAAGACTTTAACCGAGAACCATCTAAGATCTCAGGCAGTGGACCTTATCGCTTAGTTAGCTGGGAAGATAATCAGCGAATCCGTTTGGCGAAAAAAGAAAATTACTGGGGAAATAATTTAGTAGCTAAATATTCTGCTCTTACGGCTTATCCTGATGAGTTAGTTTTTGAGATTGTTTTGGATGCAGCAGGTACAACCTCATTGTTGAAATCAGAAGAAGTAGATGTCGTTTCTAACTTCAATGCTACACAATTTGCAGATTTTGAGCAGGATGAATCATTTAAGGAAACTTACGAATTACATGAGCCCAGTTCTTTAGTCCACTATTTCCTATACTTGAATGCTTGTATTCCTAAATTACAAGACAAAAGAGTACGACGAGCATTAGCCCATTTGGTAGATGTTGAAACGCTAACGGACGTTATTTTTAATGGAAATGGCACAAGACTTTCAGGTCCTGTTCATCCTGATGCAGAATTCTATAATAAAGACTTACCTATTATTTCTTACTCTCCAGAAGAAGCCCAAAAGATTTTTGCAGAAGCAGGCTGGGAAGACAGCAATGGTAATGGCATAGTAGATAAAGAGATGGATGGCGAATTAGTAGAAATGCGGATCAATTACCTGATGAGAGCAGGTAATGAACGCTCTAGAAACATTGGTGAATTACTAATACAAAGTATGAAAGCGGGAGGGGTAGAAGTAGTTCTAGAGCCAATAGAAACCTCTCTTATTTTAGATCGTGTGAAACGAAAAGACTATGAAATGAGTACTGGAGGCAGAGGCTTTGCAGTACCGCTTTGGGACCCTAAGCAAAACTGGCATACAGAGGGAGACAATAGAATGTGCTTTGGAGATGCAAGAAGTGATGAAATCATTGATGAAATAAGGGTAACATTTGATACAGAAAAACGTAATGAACTCTATAAAGAATTGCAGGCGATCATTTATGAAGAGCAGCCACTCATTTTCTTATTCATTCTCAATAATTTAATGATCACACATAAGCGATTCGATATGGAAACAACAGGGATTACTCCCGGATATAAACCCAATAGATTTAAGCTGAATATTTAATGCAAAAATATCTGCTGAAAAGGTTTTGGATTTTATTGTTGACACTTTTTGCAGTGTCCCTCTTTGCATTTGCTTTAAGCAAAATGGCTCCTGGTGACCCTGTTGAACAGTTCGAAGATGTTCCGATTCAAGGAAGCAAGGCACAGCGGCTACGTTCTTATAAACGAACTGCCCAAAAACTAGGCGTTGACAAACCATTGTTCTACTTCCAATTTTCTTCAGCGGCCTATCCAGACACCCTTTATCGAATAACTAATTATTATGAAAGAGAAACCATTAAACGGCTAATTGCCAGGTATGGCAATTGGGAATTGATCCAAAACTATTGGCATGAAATCCATGAAATGGAAAGGAAGATTGAAAAACTTCCAGATTCTCTTGATCGAAATGCATTAATCAAGTTAAGGCAAAATACAACCGACCTTTTTGTATTTCATAAGCCAGGGAAAATCAATAAGGCTTTTAGGAACATACATACCGCTTTAGAAAATGAAGCACTCTATTCCGCTATCCATCAGGATAGTGAAAGATTAGCCAATGCATATCAGAGAGTAGTAAATGAGCCTTCTAAGTACAAGCATTATGTACCCAAATTTGCTTGGCATGGTTTAGACAACCAATACCATATTTGGTTTTCTAATTTCTTTACTGGCAACTTTGGCTACTCTTACGAGAGTAACCAAAAGATTGAGACTAAAATCTGGAGTCATCTAAGATGGACACTCCTTCTTAATGTCCTTGCTCTATTCATTATATTTTCTATTTCTATTCCAATAGGTGTCTATGGTGCTGTTCATCAAGATAGTTGGTTAGACCATTGGGGATCATTAGGTCTATTTATCTTGTATTCTTTGCCATCATTTTGGATTGCAACCTTATTGATCATTTTCTTTACCACACCAGAATATGGTATGGATTGGTTTCCAACCCATGGTCTGGGAGATATATCTGAAGACGACTCTTTCTGGGATATTTTTTGGATGAGAGCTTATCATTTAGTGCTCCCTGTTTTTTGTATGTCCTATGCATCTTTAGCATTTGTATCTAGGCAAATGAGAGGAGGAATGATTGATGTTTTCCAGCAAGATTATATTCGAACAGCTAGAGCCAAAGGATTGGCAGAGCAATTGGTGATTTGGAAACATAGCTTTAGAAATGCTTTATTCCCAATCATTACTTTGGTAGCTTCTATTTTTCCAGGGCTTCTTGCAGGTTCTTTAGTAATTGAAGTAATTTTCAGTATCCCTGGAATGGGTAAGTTGACTATAGATTCAATTTATGCAAGAGATTGGCCAGTTGTTTATACGATTTTAATGTTTTCTGCCTTGATGACGATGATCGGCATTTTGGTGGCCGATTTATTATATGCTTGGGCTGATCCAAGAGTATCATTCGCAAAAAAATCGAAGTAATTTGTTCAAAAGAAAGAAACATATTGAAAGTCTTGAATCTAATGCCTATTGGGCAAGGGTGAGTCGTGAGTTTAAAAAGAATAGATTAGCTGTTTGGTCCTTGCGCATTCTTTATGTTCTCCTCTTTATTGCAATTTTTGCAGATTTTATTGCCAATGAAAAACCGATTTACTGTAAAGTAGAAGGGCAAACTTACTTTCCTGTAATCAAGTCTTATGGTGTTCAGTTAGGGCTTGACGAATGGCCAAAGGATTTGGCGATGGCCGACTGGTACAAATTGGACTATGGAGCTGTTCTTTGGGCACCGATCCCTTACTCTGCAAAAACCATCGACTTTAAAAATAACCATTATCGCAGTCCTTTTGGCCCACAAAGAGTGGAATCGAATAAGTTTTGGCATTGGTTAGGGACCGATGAATTAGGCCATGACATCGCTGCAGGAATGATCAGTGGAACGCGCACAGCGATGTTGGTAGGGATCATCGCGATGTCTATTGCTACTATTTTGGGTATTTTCTTTGGGGCATTAGCAGGTTTTTGGGGAGATGATCGATTTAAAGTATCTAGACTTCGATTGTATCTAAATATATTGGCAATCCCACTTGGCATTTTTTATGGATTTAAAGCTAGGCCTTTAGCCTGGTATGAAGGGAGCTTTGGAAGCGAGTTGTTTAAAAGTATAGGTATAGTTTTCTTCGTTTTTCTACTTTTTAATGGTATCGCCTTTTTATTGGAACGCGCAAAACGCAGCGGCAAAATGATCACGATCCCCGTGGACTTATTGGTTATGCGATTCATTGAAATTATGAACTCTATCCCTGCATTATTATTATTGCTATCCATAGTGGCCATCATTAATGATCAGAGTATCATCTATGTCATGATCATTATTGGCTTTATCAGGTGGACAGGTATTGCCCGTTTTATCCGTTCGGAGCTATTGAGAGTTAGAAGACTAGAATATATCGAAGCAGCTGAAGCACTAGGCCTGAGTAAGTGGAAAACCTTATTTCGTCATGCTATTCCCAATGCCCTTACGCCTGTTTTAATTAGTATTTCTTTTGGTATTGCAGGCGCTATTTTGCTGGAGGCGTTCTTTTCTTTTTTAGGCATTACAGACGGAGATGTAACTTGGGGCTCCATTTTAAAAACAGCTAGACGTTACCCCTCTGCTTGGTGGTTAGCGGTATTGCCTGGCGCTGCTATTTTTATGACAGTAACTATTTTTAATCTGATTGGCGATGGTCTATCCAATGCTATGAACCCGAAAAAGGTAAAGTAAAAAACTCGGCAGCTATGGCTACCGAGCTCATTCACATTTGCTTGCTATCAAATAAGTCTCGCTCAATCTTAATGCATGCTCAAGTCATAGCATAATATCTCTTTTTTGCTGGTTGCAAATAATTGTCCTTGTTCTTGATCAATTGCTACTCCACTACTTCCAAAAGTACTTCTAGGGGGTAATTGCCTCAATATTTCTTCCCCTTTATGAATATCAACACCATGCAAATAACTGCTGCCTGAACAAGTAAAGTAAACCGCTCCCTCGTAATAGGCCATTTGATCACAATTCGCACCTGTATCATTTACTCCCCAGAAAGACTGGCCAGTGTATGGATCAAAACCAAACAAACTGCTATCATCTGGCTTGATGAGTAGTTGATCTCCAAAGATCATTGGAGCATGAGCGGCAAAAGTCTGTTGAGTTTCTTCAAAGGCTCTATGCCACAAGAGTTCTCCACTATCATTATCAAAACAGTAAATAGTATGGTGGCCTGTAGCAAATACCATATCCTCATAAACTAATGGCTCTACCACATTTGCAAATTCATCAAGGTTTTCTACTTTCCAAACAATACTGTCTCCATCAATGCTATAGCAGCTTAGGTGTGTATAACTTCTAAACTCATCGAAGTGATAGTACTTTTCATAAAAGAAGAGATGAGTATCCCCATTTTCTGTTCTGCGAAAGCTAGGTGCATCTAAGAAGGGATGAGCACCATGCTCCATACTCAAGGTGTAAAGTGTATCCCAAGAAGGCGCATCTAATGGACTTCTAACTATGTGTAAAAAAGGGACTAAGTTTCCGCTAAGAGGACGATGTACATGATAAATAAATCCATCAAATACATTAATCCGCATATCACCCCGATGAGGTAATTGCAAAGCATAATCCCAAATCGTTTCTCCTGTATTTGCATCTACTACATAGATTTCATGACGGAAACATATAACTAGTTTGTCATCATATAGCTTAACACCAGATTTACCAGCTGCTTTATCAGCAATCATCCATTGATCCCAAGTCCAAATTAATTCACCTGTTTGTCCATCTCGCATTTCAAATATTTCTCCTTCTTCACAAAGTTTTTTGCTATAAATGATATTACCTTCAAACACTATTGGAGTCATGGAAGTGCAAGACAAAGTATCCGTATGTCGAATAGCACTCCAAGCTAACTCTAATTGATTTTCTTCCAATATCGTTGGTTCCTCTACAGGGTTAGTGCTTTTTTCTGCATCGAGCTTGCTACAGGTGCTTAAGACGAGCACGCAAAGCAATAAGATGATCATCTTTTTCATAGGTTTAAGATTTTACTACGAGCGATAGTATGCAGAATTCCAAGTACCATCGGAATAACATATCCGATAAAGATCAGATGGAACCACTGTGTTTTCACATCATATAATTTATGGGTTTATAAAATATACCATGCGTATTTCATACTAGTTGTTCTCGCTGAGGCTAAAAAGCGCTCATATAGGTTAGAAAAGAAGGGTACAAGCGGCTCTTACACAAATGACTAATACCTAACCTGTACCCTCTGTGAAGAGTGTTTGTTCATATAATTAGAACTGCTTAACGTTCGTCTGTCTTGAAGTACCATCCAAATTCGCCTTCAAAAAGTCTATTCAATCCATTCTTTAATTCAGAATTATTACGCATTTGCATATGGCTCGTATGGTTCATTCGATTAACAAAGTTAGCTCCGGGCATACCTGCGGCAGAATTAGCTAATACCACCCCATCAGATTCGTATGCTAGAGGCTGCATTTCGATAACTTCCTCCGTCCAGCATTCGCTTGGGCATTGGGAAGGATGCGTAATAGGAAAATAATTAAAATTTAAGTCATCTACCCAATCATCATCTTGAGGATAACAACCACAATACATCCTTGGTAAATACTCAAACTGAATAGCGCCGATCATCAACTTGTACTCATAATTTGCATTTGCAAACCAATTATATCCTCTTTCCCAAGCATCTGCAATTGAATAAGCTGTCCAATATTCAGCGTCCCAAATGCTACATAATCCAGTCAGGAATATCCACTCCAAAGGCCCACAAGGCAAACCCCATTCTTCTAAATCACTCATCTTCGATTCCCAGTACAACTGCTTTTCTAAGTATTTCATTGTGTTCTCAGCTGCGCTTTGTACCAGCTTATCGTCTGTATCCGCTTCAAATGGGTCATAATCATTCGGATTATCAACCCCTAGATACTGTATATTTCGCCATAATAAGGGCTCTTGCTCTACTCCATAAAAAGCCACAGTTGGAATGTTAGGCAAATAGTCATTTAACACTTCGAGGTCAGGAGCACCTACCATATAATCTTGTGTAATATTTGGCTGAAAGGCCGTTAATGCTACAGGCAAAACGGTATGGCTAAAGAATTCGCAAGCAACATCTGCAGTCTCTTGAATAGCTTGCTCACTCACTAAGAAACGCAACCAAAAATTACCAAGGATTTCTTCAGAAATGGGTCCAATAGTTAGTTCTGTACAGATCAAATCTGCATAATCAAATATCTGGTCATAGTTGTTGAGAATTTGAGCACCTTGGTGGGCTGTACCAAAGGTAACAATACCTCCAATTCGACGTTCCTCTTCCATATTATTGTCCGTATACATCTTATCCAATGCTCTTGCCACTAGCCCACCTTGGCTATGAGCAATAATAAAGTTGTTTTTTGGATCAGTATTTCCAATAGCTTGATTAACTGGATCTCCAAGCGTAACACAAGATTGGTGTAAATTCCATGCAGCATTCTGCAAATCAAATTCGGTGTAGGTAGGATTTAAGGAAAAAACTTTCCTCGCAGGATATCCATCTACACCATAGACGGAGGTAGAAGCGCTGGCGCGTGCCCAGGAATCTTCATTTCCAGAAAGGCCATGCAACCAATAAATAATTCGTTCACCATTGTGATAATAGCCTCCATCATTGACGGGAGCTTCACCATCTGTTACTGGTAAGTTGGTAGGCATAGGTACCACTAGTGATACATTTGTGTGTTGGTTAAATGGTTGATTACAAACTTCTTGAGCGCTAAGCAATTGAACTATTCCTATTAGAAAAAGACAAAGCGTAGCATATTTATGGTATTTTTTCATAGCTTAAATTTTAATGGTTTACCTTATTGCTTTATAAAACGCTTACTCCATTTAATCTCTCCCTTTGTAAGCTGGATGAAGTAGGTGCCTTTCGGCAAATCCTTGATATCTATTTGGGTCAAGTTTTCATTAGGATCTAAAACTTTGCTGTATACTATTTGTCCTAAAATATTCACTACTTCTAAATTACTAAGCTCTTGCTCTTGGTCGCCTATCAATTTTACCTGTATTTCACTTGTCGCTGGATTTGGGAAAATATTAATTTGTACCTCAGCTTTTTTTAATGAATGAGGACTTATACTCCCCTCTATCTGCACATTTTCCATTGAAGCAACTGCTGGGTTCTGTCCATTGATTCGATAGTTGTGATAAAACTTCCTAGTTACCTCTTCTACACAAACTCCACTGGGCAAGGTTATCTGCTTCCGCTGAATATCGTAGGCAGGTATCATATATAAACCTTCTAGTGTGGGTAGGTATTTACTTTGTTTGCGGAATTTCACTTTCCCGTTTTCATACCATCGCCTATCCAAAGAAAGGCGATCTAAATTTTGAATGACTTCAGAATTTCCTTTCCTAATGCGTATTTCTGTATTTGAAATATTGCTTACTTCCAAGCCTTCATTCTGCATGGCCGAGATTTCCTGGGCATTAGGCTGTTTTAATAGTCGAAATTTGCCAAACTGCATGGGATCTACATCTAATATTTCTTGAATAGCCAATTCTCTATTACTGTAAGTACGTTGATTAATTAGGTTGCCGCTAGCGCCGTAGATTCGACTTCCTGTTTCATCATATTCTATCTTTGAAATAGCGGGCATCCACGGCTCGAGCTGAGTGTCCGTTATCTTAGAAATCGTTGAAATCGGTTTTCCGTTTAAACCGACCTCTTTTTTAACATGGTAGGATTTTGATTTTTGCCTTAAGCGACTTGCATCTAGGGGAGCTAAAGTTGTTATGTCTACTCCTTCTGGCAAAACATAATTCGTTTGGACCACTAAGTCGTATTCTACCTCATTTCCTGTGAGTACTTCTACCTTTACAGGTTTGAATGCAAAAAATGCAGTAGCACACAGGATCATTAGAAGAGCTACTAACTTTGATCTTGGTTTTTGAATACTCATTTTCATTTGGTTGATTTTAAAATTAGCAATAGTTGTTTTCTTCCTTTCGACACACTCTAACTTAAGTTTACTAGTATTTATAAGCAGCAGATTTTTACTCAGATTAAGGCGTGATAGAGCCTAATAGCATTAGCCATCAAGGCGAGTACACAAGGCAGAGCTGAGTAATGGTCAAAAGTTTTGGAATTATGGTGAAGACTAGCTCCTAAATGTGTGCCTCTATTTATTAGTAACTTGGGAAAGAAAAAGGTAACGAAGAAAAGATATTTTTTTAGATAAAAACTAAAATATGGGCCAGCCCAAATTTTCGACTAAATAAAATTTGAGCTTCTTTATGCAGGAAGTTTACTTTTTATATCAAATACTTGTTTTTTAATTCTTTATTATTACTCTTCCTTTTTTATAGACAAAAAACGAAGAGAAAACACGCTCTGCCTAAGGCTGAAAGTCAAGGCTCTATCTTTTTTTGCCTAAAAATGAGCCTTGCCTAACGCTCACATTTAGAGTTGCTCCTTCGTCACTCGCTAAATGCTCTTACACCAGAACCACAACCCCATATTTTTAACGACAAAATCAATAAGGCCAAGTTTTAAATACTGCTTATCAATTATTTATAACTGTGTCTTAATACTATTGTAAGCATTAAGATTTCGGGATGACTCCTGTTTCCCATTATGCATAATAATTGATTCATCATTTCCAACTCTACTATTGATGTACATTTTACGAAAGTAAAAAGGGAAATTAATCAGCATGAGGCCGATCAATGACTTCCATCTTTTCTGTTCGTTCGACCATATGAATACCAAATTTTTGTAAAACAATATATAAGCCGATAAAAGCAATTACAAATAACCATACCTTATCCCATTTGGATAATAGCGGTTTTCTTGTTGTCTCTTCATTCATGATGTTAAGTTCTGACTTAACATCAAATTTATAAAAAACCAATATGTTTACCTAACAATTTAGAATTCCATTCGTAGTCGCAGGTTAATTCTTCGAGACGTTAAAAAGTTGGGTATTGCGTATTGTTGGTTAAAGATTGTTTTGATCCAGGTATTTCCTGCTTGATTCTGTACTGCCATTAAGTTAAATACCTCCAGGCTCACCCATGTACTTCTTGAAAAACGCAGTGGATGCTTTGGTTTTTCTGCCAAACGTTCTCTATCCCATAACCGCAACGAAAAGCCGATATCAACCCTATGATATGCAGGAAAACGATAAGTATTTCTGTAAATGCGATTATTACCTTGCAAACCAAATGGCAAGCCCGTTCCTACAGTGACATTCAAATGCATCTTAAAGTTTTCATTTTTGGGTAAATAATCTTGGAAGAAAACAGAGATAGTTGCAAATTGATCAGTGGGCCTTGGAACATTTTCAACTTCTTCAGCAGCATCTTGCCCCACTTCTCTTCTTAAATGCTGCACATTTGAAAGATTCTCTCTAGCTCGGAGAAAGGATAAGTTAATCCAAGACTCTGCTCCTGGCACAAATTCTCCATTCATTCTCATATCAAGTCCCATTACATAGCCTGTAGCATCATTTTGCCCACTATATCGTATTCGAACATTTTCTATTTCATAAGAAACCAAATCCCAAAGTTGCTTATAATAAGCTTCTGCGATAAATCGAAATTTTTTAGGATTCTTCTGACCTATATAAAAGTCCCAAGTTAGTCCTCCCACGACATGAGCTGACTTTTGCGCAAGCAAATTCTGATTGACTGTACCATCTGGGGCACGTAGTTCGCGGTAAAATGGTGGCTGATGGTATAAACCTGCTGCCAAGCGATAGGAGATATCTTTTTTGCTAGCTAGTGGTTTGTATAACAGCTGAGCTCTGGGAGAAATAAGCAATTCCTTATTCAAATCCCAGTAAGAAGCTCTAAGTCCAGCAGATAATTTCAACTCGTAATCACTTTCTCGACGGAAAGTATAGGTATCTTGAAAATATGCAGCATAGCGCATGGAACGCTGTTCAATATCTGGTCGTTTCAGGATATTAAAGACTTGAACAGATTCTGGGTCAAATGGTAGGGAATATCCAGCAGAATCTAAACGCTCCCATTCATTGACAAAATCATCAATAAACTCATGCTGAAACTTTGCACTCCATTGCAGGAAATGACTACTTGTTGTTTCGTCATCATCATGATCCACTTGGAGCTCGATCCCTCCTTTATGTTGAATATTAGTGACATTAGTCGTTAGAAAATTTCGAACAGATTGGTGTTGTACTCCTGTTCCTAATTCAGAAAGTACTTCGCCAAAGTTATCGCTGCCTAGGTCTGATTCGATTTGGCGTAAGCTGTAGTAACCGATAATATCAAACCTTTCATTTTCTTGGCTCTGAAAGTTGGAAGCTAAAAATTTAAGGAAATAAGGATTACGATCACGATCAGGAAGGTAGGTCAAAGAGACGCCGCCCATGGTTGTGGTAAAGTCATCTGTTTCTTGACCTTCAAACACACTGAATAGCTCCAAGGCAAAATTGATCAAGCCCAGTGCTGTACTTCTCTCTTGAGGTACAAATTGATAAACGGAGCGATTGTAATTAGCTAGTAGACCAATTTGCCAATTACGACTTAGATCATAGGTGACATAAGCTTGGATATCCGCAAAATTTGGGGTGTACTCTCCTGTTATATCTAAACTTCCTAGTAAATATCGAGTAGACTTGTAGCGTGCCCCCACTAAATAGCGGAGTCTTTGATAATCATCTTTACCCGCTTTGAAACTACCTTCTACATGTGCAGAGCCTCCAAGAAAACTCCCTCCAACGGATGCTTTAAGACTATCTGGGCGTTTGTATTTAATATCTAGAACGGACGATAATTTATCTCCATATTTTGCTTCAAAGCCACCACTAGAAAAAGATAAATCTCTGATCAAGTCGATATTAGGAAAGGTCAAGCCCTCTTGCTGACCCGCTCTAATAAGTTGAGGGCGATAAATTTCAAAATCATTAACGTAAACTAAATTTTCATCATAGTTACCTCCCCGTACATTATACTGAGAACTCAATTCACCACCTGAGCCACCACTCGTACCAAGGGCGATGTGTGGCAGCACACTTTCAAAGTTACCTGTAGTTGTAGGTAAGAGTTTTAAAGCAGAAACTTCTTCCCTAATCATTCCTCCTTCTTCTAGTTTACTCTCTTTTACAATGACTTCAATATCAGAATCACTTGCTACCATAGCCACATCTACTTGCCTTTGGCTTCGGAAGGGCATCGGTTGAATTTCTTTAGATGTTTCTTTATAACCAATACGAGAAAAAACGATAGTAAACTTTTCATCTGCAGGAACATCCAAACTATAACGGCCGTTAGTTGCCGTTTCGGTTACAAAGTTTGTACCTTGAATATAAACGGTTACTAGTTCAATCCCTTTATCACTTACGGCATCCGTAACTTTCCCTGTAACTTTGGCTTTCTGTTCTTGTGCAAAGCTAACCGTAGAAAAAAGTAGAAGAAATAGTACAATTGGAGAAAACTTCATGCTAGTGCTTTATTTCGATAACGCAACGTTCCAATTGGAAGTATTGCCTTATTTTAATTTTTCATTAAATTGAACCTTAGCGACAATTCTGTCATTAGAGTACGTTTAAATTTTGTTCAAACTAATAATCAATAATTTGAGCTTGCCTACCGGTAAAGGTAGGGTTTTGGCTAAGACTTCGTGATGGAGCTTAGCGGGCTAAGTGACTGATCCAATCGGACGCCATGATTTTCAAAGCATTGGTTTTCAGGCAGTAGAAAATTCAAACATGCTCTTAATCGGTTCATTTATTGGTATGTTTAGATAAAATATTTTCTGTCACTTTCTATTCCCTTTAGTTGCTCAATAGCTTTTTGAGGATCAGGAGCCTTGAACACACTGCTACCCGCTACCAAAACATCAGCCCCTGCTTTTAGTAGTGATTCCGCATTTTGTAAGCCAACACCTCCATCAATCTCAATATGTGCATTAATATTGCGCTCCATCATCATTTGCCTCAGTTTTGCCACCCTATTTAAAGTGCGGTAGATAAACTTTTGACCTCCAAAGCCCGGATTGACAGACATGATAACTACTAAGTCTAGATCTTCTAGTACATCCTCTAATAACTCAACAGAAGTATGAGGGTTGAGTGCCACACCAGCCTTAGCTCCAGTTGCTTTAATCTGATGGATAACCCTATGAAGATGATCACAAGCTTCATAATGAACAGAAATGATATCAGCACCTGCATCCCGAAAAGCTCTTATATATTTTGATGGCTCTTCGATCATTAGATGCACATCAAGCGTTTTTTCGGTCATCTTTCTCATAGCATCAATCATTAGCATACCGAAGGTTATATTTGGTACAAACTTCCCATCCATAACATCTAAGTGTAACCAATCTGCTTGGCTTTCATTAAACATTTGTAAAGCAGATGGTAAATTGGTGAAATCCGCAGCTAACAATGAAGGGGCCACTAAATGCTTACTCATGGATCAATTACTTTTGATTGTTGCAAATGTAAGAAACCGAAAGCTCATTTTATTATTTATCACCAACAGTTTGAGTAGCTATAAAATTGCAGACAAAACAAAACTGGCTAGCAAATGGAAAAGACCTCTCCAAATGATTACTAAGAAAAAATAAAATTATGATGAAATTTGATTATCTATATTGGAACCTTCTAGAAAAACACACGTAAAAAAAACCGACTAGCAATGCTAGTCGGTTCACAAAAGAGCTTTGAGAGGCTATCTACATACCAAAATCGGAATTTCCATTGAAATCCCTAAGTCTTTATTCTATAAGATTATGATTGTTATTTCGTGGAATCTTAAATTCCTTTTTTAGAGAAACTCATTTGTTTCCTTTCACATTACAAATATGCTCTAACATTACAAAAAAAATAAGTACAAGATTCGCAATTACTGTATTGAAATTATCAAAAATAAATTGTTAAAACATTGATAATCAAGAATTTATTTATTTTTTATAATTCAAAAACAATGCGCTTTCGCAAAATAAAAAACATTATTTTGCCACAAAAAACACTCAAAAAATTAGATATCAGTCAAAAAGATGAACCTATCAAAAAAATATTATAGAAATAGCAATAAAATTTCTTGGAAAAGAAGTCTCTTATGGGCAAAAAATAAGGGTGCTATTAAAATAGCACCCTGGTCGAACACTCATGAGATTATAATTAAAATTCCTTACGTCTTTAGGATTACTTCTATCTTTTGCTACGGACCTTGGAAAGAAGAGGATCTTCTCTCCTTTGGTCGTTTTTGAAGTTGGGATAATAAGATGTTAATAGTAGTCGTAAATAAAATTATGATTTGTTATTAGCTTGTAAGTACAAA
The DNA here is from genome assembly GCA_022448955.1 of Saprospiraceae bacterium. Lineage (GTDB taxonomy): Bacteria > Bacteroidota > Bacteroidia > Chitinophagales > Saprospiraceae > JALEHC01. The sequence continues at coordinate 1,355 of JAKVCU010000110.1, read as the reverse complement.
ATTATATAGTGTTTCAAAGTGACTTACAATACAAATGTCGCAGAATTTACCTGACTTTCTAAGTACATTTTACTAACTTACTGAAAAATACTAAATACCATAACTAACACAAACGCCTAAAAAACAAATACTTAAGATTCTGTATAATACAAAATACTGATATAAAATATAGAAATTAGCAAAATGAAATCTAGCAGATTAGTCCGATTAATTGAAATATTACCAAGAAAAAAAAGAGAAAAGTTCCTACTTTTTGCCCAATCTCCTTATTTCAATCAACACAAAAAAACAGTAGACCTACTGAAGCTGATTTTATCTCAAATCGATAAAAAGAACAATAAAGGACTTGAAAAAGAAGTTGTATTCAAAAAACTTTTCCCTAGTAGTGGGTTTGACGAACAACAACTGCACAACTTAATGTCTTCCCTCAAAAAACTGTACAACAAATTCATGGCTGTACAGTATATGGAGGAACAAGAATACCAAGAGCAACTCTTTTTGTTAGAAGCTGCTAACAAAAAAAACCTTGGTGACTTCCTCAAAAATCGTGGTAAACAACTGAATAAGGTGCTTGAAAAAACGCCTAGCCAAGATACCAGCTACCTATATGCCAAATATAGAATGAATAAACTTATTGGCTTTTATATTGCTGAATACGAAGACCGAACAGATTCTAAGTTATTACAGGAAATGCTAGATAACTTCAACTATTTCTATGTTGCGGAAATGCTGGAGAACTGCTGCCACCTTCGTGCCAATATGATTGCCTTCAATTCTCAGTTTGATTTTAGATTTCTAAATGACTTATTAGCATATCTTGACAAAAACTGGGACGATTATAAAGAAATACCTAGTATCGAGCTTTATCATACGATATTAATGTCATTGATAGATGATGAAACAACCATTCATTATAATAAATTAAAAGATATATTAGAAACTAAAACGGATAGACTCAGCACTAAAGAAGGCCATGATCTTTATCGTTTTTCATACAACTATTGTATCCAAAGGATTAATGCAGGTGTTAGTGAATACATCTATGAATTATTTGAACTTTACAAAACCGGCCTAGATACTGGTCTAATATTGCAAAATGGCATATTATCTGAATGGGATTATAAAAACATCGCTACGCTTGGATGCAACTTAAAAGAATTTGAATGGACCAAAAACTTTATCGAAAGTTATAATATCAAACTTCACCCCTCTCGTCAAGAGAATGCCTATAAGTTTAATATGGCTAACCTGTACTATAATAGTCAGAATTATGATAGGACGCTAGAATTGCTAATAAATGTGGAGTTCCCAGACGTGAAATATAACCTTAATACTAATTTCTTGATCTTGAGGAC
>JAKVCU010000011.1:55237-70185 GCA_022448955.1 Saprospiraceae bacterium | reverse complement strand
ATAACAATTTCCTTAGAGTTTTCAGGGAGACCCTAACTAATAACCATCAACTATGATTCCATCACTATTCAGTTTTATTGCCTATGATAAGCCGTGTAGGATTGCCCTTCCCGAAGATAATCATAGGTCTTTGGTCCAGTCCAGAACTTTGTTTTCACGGTATTTTTGCTGTCTTCACTTTCGAAATATACCATGAAGTGCAGGTGCGGCCCAGAAGTCATTCCGGTATTGCCACTATACCCGATTACCTCCCCTTTTTGAACATGATCTCCTACTTTCACTTTTGCCCCTTTCTTTTTTAGATGATAATATTCTCCGATGGAACCATCTGCATGATAAATGGAAATATAGTTGCCATATTTCTTGCAGCGTTCTTGTGCACACCCTCTATTAGAATCTTCTTTGAGCTCGACGACAACACCTTCTCTGGCCGCACAAATTTTCGTTCCTTTTGGCATAGAAAAATCTAGTGCATCTTTACCACGATGCGTAAACTTCCCATTATAACCTTGCGACAGTTTGAAGTTTTGCCCATCTTCGTAAGGTAGATTATAGATATAAGCGTCATTATGCCAAGTATTCTGGTAATCACCCTTATGATATACATATTTGTAAGAATACTTCCAGCGTCTATTTTTGCGCCCTTTCATATTTGAAACTAACACATTTTTTGAACGAGCTGGAATGACGATCTTTTTGGGATAATTGCCATCGATATTCATGTGACGTACACTTACGTCCAATATTAAGGTGTAAGGACAATAGCCATCATTAGTTGCATAAATTTTCACCTCCGTTTCTCCTGCTTCTGCTTTGAGTTGAACGGGACCATCATTTTTTGGTGGAAATACCGAAAATAGTAAGGGCACCATATAAATAAACAAATGGCTCATCAGCTTTATATTTTATTTGTGATTTAAACTACTCTCCATAAAACTATCAAAATCTTTTTTTAATTGTAGGAGTGATGGTTTATGAATATACATCATGTGCCCCGATTCATAATAGGTCATTGTTACGTTCTTTCTTAATTTCTCCTTCAAGAACATGTGGTCTACTACATACTCAGATGCAAAGTAAGGGGTGGCTAGGTCATAATATCCACTCGCAATCCATACTTTTAAATAGGGGTTTTTATTCATGGCTTGGCGCAATGTTTCCGATACATTTAGGAAACGATTTTGAACATTAGAATAATTCCATGGGCGAGCTTTTCCAGTCAAAATTTCATAAGGCAGATCATTTTTATACTTTAATGTTCTTCGAATATGATCATTGATCGCCATTGTGAATGGTCCATAAATAGCTCCATTATAACTAGGGTCAAATTCATAACGTTCTCCAATATCATTATAATCACTAGATTTGAATCGAGCATCTAATCGGCCAACGGTTTCACTTTGATCTCGGAGTAATTCTTTGTTGTATTTTCCTACATAAAGCCTTAAGTTGGTATCTTCTAAATATGTTTTTGATAGGCCCGTATATTCGTGTAGCTTATTCATGATCTTTTCTTTTTCGGATTGCTCTAATCTTGCTCCCTTTAATAAAGCCACAGAATACTCTTCTACTGCAAACTTTTCTACCTCGTCTAGAAAAATTCTTAGATTGGTATGCTTAGGATCTGTCTTTTTGTGATACCATGAAGTAGCAGCAAAGCTTGGCAATCGCAAAGGGTGAGGTACATCATTATATTCAAAATCTCGAATAGTGCTAAAGTCCAAAACTGCCGAAATCAAAATCACGCCATTCAAATATAAACCATACTGATCTTGTAGATAGCCAGATAATCCTGCAGCCCTTGTTGTACCGTAACTTTCCCCAGCCAAAAACTTGGGTGAATTCCAGCGTTCCATTTTAGTAGTGAACAAACGGATAAAATCTCCTACCAATCGGATATCTTCCTCGTAGCCTAGAAAGTCTTTTTTGTCTATGCCCTCAGCAGGTCGTGTATATCCCGTCATCATTGGATCAATGAATACCAAGTCTGTTTTATCTAGCCAAGTGTATGGGTTATCTACCACTTCATAAGGTGGAGGTAAAGCTGCTCCCTTATCACTCATTAAAATTCTTTTCGGTCCGAGTCCACCCATATGCAGCCATACAGAGGAAGAGCCGGGGCCTCCATTGAAGGTATAGGTAATGGGTCTTTTTGAAGCATCCTCTATATTATCCTTTGTATAAGCTATAAAAAAAACTTTGGCTTGCAGCTTTCCACTATCATCTGTCATGGGCATATAGCCAGTAGTGACTGAATAATTTAGCTTTTGACCATTCATATTTAAGCTATGCTGTGTCTTTGACCACTCGGCCTCCAGAAGGGATGCCATATTTTGTGCAAAAAAGAATAGCGGAATAAAAAGAGAAAGAAGGAGCAAATTGAAACGTTTCATTTTTATTATTTTAGAGTTGGTGCGATACCATTAAAGCCAACTTTTAACACCAAAATACACAAACATGAAGATTTTTATAAAATATAGCTTTCAAATGCTTTGCTTTATGCTCGTATTTTATCCACAAAAATCATACAACCAAAATGTAAATGCTAGCAATATTGATCAATATGTGGAGCCGGCCGCCAAGCAGTCATTAAATGAATTTATAGACTTCTTAAGCATTCCGAATGATGCGAATATTCCAGCACAGCTGGAACCCAATATTCAATGGGTAAGCAAAGCATTTAAAGATAGAGGTTTTAGGGTTGAACGTTTACCAACAAAAGCCATTGACTTAGTATTGGCCACTTATCATGCGAATAAAGCATCCAAAACCATCCTCATTTATGTACAAGTAGATGGTCAGCCTGTTGATCCTACAAAGTGGGATCAAGCCACCCCTTTTACACCTACCCTTAAGGAGCAACTGGCAGATGGCAGTTTTAGAACGATTCCAACAAATAAGCTAAAAGAGAAGATTGACCCAGAATGGAGAATTTTTGCACGTTCTGCATCGGATGCAAAAGGACCTATCAATATGTTTTTAGCAGCATGGGACGCGATGAAAGCAGCTGGAGAAACACCGACTTACCATATCAAAGTAATTATGGATTGTGAAGAGGAACTAGGTTCTCCCAATTTACCAGAAGCCGTTCAAATGCATCGTTCAAAATTAGCTGCTGACTGGTTAGTCATTTTGGATGGCCCGATGCATGCTTCTAACCGGCCTACCCTTGTCTTTGGAGCAAGAGGTATTGCTACCATGCGAATTACAACTTATGGCCCAAAAGAACCTGTTCACAGTGGCCATTATGGCAATTTTGTTCCTAATCCAGCACTGCGTCTTTCTCAATTATTAGGCTCTATGAAAGATATAAATGGCCGTGTCACCATACCTGGTTATTATGACCATGTGGATTACGATGAAGATGCAAAAAAGGTGATAGGTGATGGCCAACCCAAGGAAAAGGAAATTCAAGGTGTATTTGACAAGCTGGGAATTGCCGATTATGATCAAGTGGGTAATAGTTTAGAAGAGGCCATTATGTATCCATCTTTAAATATTCGTGGTATGGCCTCTGGCTGGGTAGGCAGTAAAGTACGGACGATTATTCCTGCTTATGCAGTTGCCAACTTAGATTTACGCTTAGTAAAAGGAAGCCAGCCTGCACGTTTGATTGCTTTGATAGAAGATCATATCAGAAAACAAGGTTTCCATATTATAGATACAAACGAACCAACAGAAAAAGATCGTCAACAGTATGGCCGTTTGGCATCCACTGCTTCTAGAATTTCCTATGGTGCTTTCCGTACAAAAATGAATAGTGAGATTGGCCATTGGTTGACGGGTGCATTAGTTAGAGCACATGGTACTGAACCTATAAAAATTCGTTCTCATGGAGGTTCTATTCCTATCTCACCATTTATCAATATTTTAGATGTACCTGCCGTGATTGTTCCCTTAGTAAACCCTGACAACAATCAACATAGTCCAAATGAAAACGTCCGTCTATTTAATTACTTCCAAGGCGTAAAAAGCTGTCTAGGGATTTTGACTGAACCTTTGAAATAGATTTTCCAATATAAAGAAATGATTAGTATGAAAAAACTGTTCCCTTCAACACTGCTCCTTTACACTTTCTTACTGCTTCCTGCCTTAGGGCAGTCGCAAAATACAGCTGAACTTAGCAAGGATGAAAAAGCGGTTTTAGCAGAATTAGATCAAAAAACAGCAGCTTACAATGATATTGCTCAACAAATTTGGTCGTGGGCTGAATTGGGCTACCTAGAAGAAAAAAGCGCTGGACTTTTACAAAAAACATTAGAGCAAGAAGGCTTTAGGATACAAAAAGGGGTAGCAGACATTCCCACAGCATTTGTTGCGTCCTATGGCACTGGCCAACCCGTCATTGCCCTTATGGGTGAATTTGACGCTTTGCCTGGCGTGACACAAGATAGAGTCCCCTTTAAAAAAGAAAGAGAAGAAGTTAATGCAGGCCATGCCTGCGGACATCACTTATTTGGTACAGGTTCTGCAGCAGCGGCCATTGCCGTAAAAAATTGGCTTAAAGCCCATAACAAACAAGGTACGATCCGTTTCTATGGAACACCAGCAGAAGAAGGTGGTGCAGGAAAAGTATATATGGTTAGAGCGGGCTTGTTTGACGATGTAGATGTCGTTTTGCATTGGCACCCGGGCAATTCCAATAGTGCCGCAGCTACTTCTTCTTTATCCAATAAATCAGCGAAGTTCCGTTTTCACGGAATTGCTTCCCATGCTGCGGTTTCGCCGCAAAATGGACGTTCTGCTTTAGATGGTGTAGAGGCCATGAATATGATGGTGAACATGATGCGTGAGCATGTTCCTGCTGAAAGTAGAATTCATTATGTCATCACTCGTGGCGGAGAAGCACCTAATGTAGTTCCTGCTGAAGCAGAGGTCTTTTATTACGTTCGTCACCCTGAAATGGAACAGGTGAAAGCTATTTTTGAAAGAGTTGTAAAAGCAGCCGAAGGCGCGGCTTTAGGAACGGGTACGACTATGGATTATGAAGTCATCCATGGGGTCTATAATCTATTGCCAAATGAAGCTTTATCAGAAGTAGTTAATGCCAAATTGAATCTGGTTGGTGGAGTGGTTTATGATGAAAAAGAGCGCGCTTTTGGCGAACAGATTCTTAAAAGCTATGGTGCAGATCATTTAGATGTAGATATGGCCGCTAGTGTTGCCCCTTATTATGTCAATAATAGAGGAGCAGGCGGTTCGACGGATGTTGGCGATGTAAGTTGGGCTGTACCTACTGCTGGCTTGCGTGCTGCGACTTGGGTACCAGGCACTTCTCCGCACAGCTGGCAGGCCGTTGCAGCGGGAGGAACTTCCATTGGCAAAAAAGGGATGATGGTGGCTGCAAAGACGCTTTCCCTTACCGCAATGGAAATTTTCAATAATCCTAATATTGCTGCAAAAGCTCTAAAAGAACTCAATATCAAAAGAGGTGAGAATTTCCAATATGAAGCCTTATTGGGTGATCGAAAACCTCCATTGGATTACAGAAAGTAACCATTGTACCCAACGCTTATGCACAAAAGAGGAGTCTAGCAAAGAAAAGTATAAACATGAAACGAGCATGATCTTTATTAATCATCCGCATTAGGCGGACACGCAAGGGAATGATTAAAAAAGATTATGCGGGCCTGCCGGCCGTAGGCGGGAGCAAAGCGGTTCCTTTGGTGCAGAAATTTTTCTGCATTTTGCCCCTTGCAGAAAAATTTTAAACAGATGAAAATTTTCACTCGATTTACCCTTTTAGCAATGACCTCTCTTTTGTGGGCTTGTGATTCGACAGACCTTGGTATTCGCCTACCAAGTGTTGATCCTGATGAAGTTGTTTTAAATTGTAATGACCATTATGATGCATGTGAATTAGCGCGTGCCAATAATAATTTTGGTTTAGACATTTTTAGAAATTTGCATCAACAAACACCAGATGAAAATATTTTCATCTCTCCTACAAGTTTAGCAACAGCTTTAAGCATGACCTTAAATGGTGCAGCTAATGAAACTTTCACAGATATGCAAGATGCAATGGAGGTGGAAGTTTGGGATATGCTCACGCTTAATGCGGCCTATCAAGAGCTTCTTTCTGCTCTTCCTAATTTAGACAATCAGGTAGATTTGACTATTGCCAATGCTATATTTCACGAACAGACTTTCCCCTTTAAATCTGAATTCTTGAATTTAAATGCAGCGTTCTTCTTCAGTGAGGTCAATGGCTTAGATTTTAGAGATGAAGCAAGTGTTGGAATCATCAATGATTGGGTAAATACCCAAACGAATGGACTCATTCCAGACATTATTGACGCCATTCCAGCTACGGGAGTAATGTACCTGATCAATGCCATCTATTTTAAAGCGAATTGGCGATTCCGCTTCGATAGTAATCGTACGACAAAGCAAGATTTTTACTTAGCTGATCATACCACAGAAGAGGTTGATATGATGACTTTTGGGGAGGAAATTAGCATTCCTTACTTCAACCATCCCCTGTTTCAAGCCATTGATCTAGCTTATGCAGATTCTGTTTATTCCATGATGCTTCTATTGCCTAAGGAAGAGTCTAGTTTGCAAGAGGTCGTTCAAGAATTAAATGAAGAAAATTGGCAGCAATGGACAGATGCATTAGACCATTATGACTTAGAAGTTTATCTACCAAAATTTACTTTAGAAGATGAGCATAAGGAAAGTATGAAGGAGGCTTTGGAAGATTTAGGAATGGGTATTGCATTTGAAGAAACTAGAGCTGACTTTACTAAAATGGGGCCATTGGGCTTATACATTAGTCGTGTCATTCATAAATCTTTTATTGAAGTCAATGAAGCTGGAACAGAAGCGGCAGCGGTTACTGCTGTAGAGATTTTAAATGAATCTGCTTCTTATCCAGGTATCTTGCGTTTTGATCGTCCATTCGTATTTGCCATTAGAGATAATCAAACAAATAATATCCTCTTTGTTGGGCAGTATGTGAAACCGTAGTTGGAGAGAGGGTGAATTTGTGAGGGGATGAATTTGTGATTTTGTGAGCTTCTTATACTCACAACGTCTCCTTTTCACAAAGTCTCACATTCACCCCCTCTCTAGGCGATTCCTTTTTCGATTTTTTGTAAAATCTCGTATGCTTGTGGAAGCGTATTGACGTTATCTTTTACGATGAAAAGGTATTTGGCTGATTTTTTGATGTTCAAACCTAATACATGACCTTCTTTGGCAATGAATGCGAATATATTTTGGAAGGTTTCGGTTTCGTAATAGGGTGACTGTGCATTTTCTACGAAATAACATCTGAGTTTGTTGTTCTTCAAGATCAATCTTTCAAAGCCTAATCTTTTACAAATCCAGCGTAGTCTTAACCCATCAAAGAGTACATAAACCTGTGGAGGGACTTTCCCAAAACGGTCACGTAGTTTTTCTTCGAATGCCTTGATTTCTTCTTCTTTTTCTAGCCCATCTAGTTCTGTATATAAATTCAGACGTTCTTGAATATTTTTGATGTATTCATCTGGAATCAGCATCTCTGAATCCGTATCAATTTGTACATCGGATACGAATTCTTGATTCTTTTCCATTTCCGCTTTAAACAGATCTTTGAACTCGTTATGCTTTAACTCAAGAATGGCCTCTTTGAGGATTTTTTGGTAAGTTTCGTAGCCAATATCAGAAATAAATCCGCTCTGTTCTCCACCCAGTAAATTACCTGCACCTCGAATATCTAAATCACGCATAGCAATATTAAATCCACTTCCTAAATCCGAGAATTCTTCTAATGCACGCAGTCTTTTCCTCGCCTCAGAAGTAAGAGTAGAGAGCGGTGGACTAAATAGATAACAAAATGCTTTAGTATTGGAACGCCCCACACGACCACGGAGCTGGTGCAGATCACTCATTCCGAATTGGTGTGCATTATTAATAATAATCGTATTAGCATTTGGGATATCAAGGCCAGTTTCAATGATATTCGTACAAACGAGTACATCAAATTTTTTCTCGATAAAATCCAGTAGCGTGCGTTCTAAATCTTTAGGATCCATTTGGCCATGAGCCATAGCGATACTTGCGTCAGGGCACAATCGCCTGATCATGGCGGTCATATCAGGTAAGGTTTTCACTCGATTATGTACAAAGAAAACCTGGCCGCCTCTATTAATTTCATAATAGATGGATTCCTTAATGAGTTCATCATTAAAGATTCGAGTTTCGGTATGAATCGGCTGTCGGTTTGGCGGCGGTGTGCGGATGATGGATAAATCGCGGGCGGCCATCAGAGAGAACTGTAGTGTTCTTGGAATGGGTGTTGCTGTTAGTGTTAGTGTATCTACGTTTACTTTTAAGTTGCGCAATTTCTCTTTGGCTGAAACGCCAAATTTCTGTTCTTCATCAATTACTAGGAGGCCTAAATCCTTAAATCCTACTTGTTTATTAAGTAGGCCATGAGTACCGATAACGATATCTATTTCACCTGCTTTTAGCTTTTCGAAGATGATTCTCTTTTCTTTAGCTGTTCGGAAGCGATTGACATAGTCTACGGTCACTCCAAAATTACCTAATCGTCCACCAAAGGTTTTGTAATGTTGTAAAGCGAGTATGGTTGTAGGCACTAAGATGGCGACTTGCTTACCTCCGACAACGGCTTTAAAAGCAGCTCGAATGGCTATTTCTGTTTTACCAAAACCAACATCACCACAGATCAATCGGTCCATGGGGTGAGGTTTAGTCATATCCTCTTTCACATCATTAGTGGCCTTTAATTGGTCGGGTGTATCCTCATAGATAAAGGAAGCTTCTAATTCATTTTGCATATAGCCATCTTGTGGGAAAGCATGTCCTTGAGAAGCTTTACGCTTAGCGTATAACTTGATCAGTTCGCTGGCTATATCTTTTACCTTTTTCTTGGTCTTACGTTTTAGTGCTTTCCAAGCATCGGAGCCTAACTTATTCAGTTTTGGCGCAGTACCTTCTTTGCCTACAAACTTTGAAATCTTGTGTAGGCTATTGATACTTACGTAAAGAATATCGTTGTTTTTATAAATCAGACGAACTGATTCTTGAACATGCCCATTGATATCTATCTTCTCTAAGCCTGAATATCGTCCAACACCGTGATCGATATGTGTGACAAAGTCACCGGGACGAAGTTCTCGCAGCATTTTCAGATTGATGGCCTGATCTTTTGTAAAGCCTTTTCTGAGTTTATATTTATGAAAGCGCTGGAATATCTGATGGTCGGTATAACATGCTATCTTCAGGTCATTATCAACAAAGCCCTGATGGATAGCTTTTGGAATTGGATGCCAAGAAACGGATGCCTCCAAATCTTCAAAGATGGCGTAAAAACGTTCAATCTGTTTGGTACTCTCTGAGAAAAGGAAGGTCTCTATTCCAAGATTCTGATTATTGGTTAAATCATCAATAAGGATATTAAAATTCTTATTAAAGGAAGGTTGAGGCTTGGAAGAAAAAACGATCTTTTCTAGAAATGGAAAAGGTTGGACGTTATCTGTAAGTGCAATAATTGGATTGCGTTTAACGTCTTCTATCACTTGGTTTGGATAGATAAATGCTCGATCTCTGAAAATTTCTGCTAGTTCACTTTCATCTAATTCACTAATTGAATCAGCAAATTTCTGTGCGGTATCAAAGCATTGTTGCAGTTTATCGAGTAGTATCTGAAAATCCTTTACCCAAATAACTGTATGCTCATTCAAGACTTCAAACAGCGACACCTTCTGCTCTTGTGAAAATTTGGTATTGATATTGGGAATAATAGAAACTGCTCTAATATTTTGAACAGACAATTGAGTTGTAGGATTGAAGGTTCGAATACTCTCGATTTCTTCGTCAAATAGCTCTATCCGATAAGGATATTCATTGCCGTAGGAAAAAATATCAACGATTCCACCACGAATAGCGAATTGCCCTGGCTCGTACACATATTCCTCTCGTACAAAGCCATAAGTAGATAAAATTTCGGTAATGGTTTCTACATCTACTAATTCATTGACGGTGAGTTCAATTTTATTTTCTTCCAGCAATTTAGGAGCGACTACTTTTTCGAAGATGGCCTCTGGATAGGTAACTAGTATTTCTCCTAGTGCCTTTGATTGGGTGATTTTATTGATGGTTTCGGTACGTTGGAGCATATTGGTACCATTAAGCACATCAAAAAACATAGGTCTTTTAAAAGAATCGGGAAAGAAGAGGATGGGTTTTTTCTCGAAGAGGCTGGCGAGGTTATTTTGGATATAAGCCGCTTCTTCTTTATCGTTGGCAATTAATACATGGTTTTTGGGGTGTTCCATATAGGTTATAGCAAGGACAAAGGATGCCTGTGCACCAACCATCCCCAGCAATTGTGCTCTAGTCGGCCTATCTTGTTTTTTTTGTAAAAGTTGGATAAGCTGTTGTGTTCGCTTATCTGTGCGGTACTTTTGGAGTAGTCTTTTTAAATTTTCATTCACGAGCGCAAAGGTATTGAGTATTTTTTCAAAACTTCCTAAAGAGAACAGTAATTGTAAAAATAAGTTTGGCGGAGCGAGACGGAAGGGCGAGCGAGGCCCTATGGGAAGGGCTAGGGATGGAAGCGGTATCCCGCATTTTTGTAAAGTGGGATAATAGCGGACAGCCCGGCCGATGAAGCACTGGTGCTTCATGGCAGCCCCCAGATGGATATCAAAACGCTCAATTTATGCTTATTCCAAAGAGAATGGTACTAGATTGATAACAAATCAGTACATTAGATGCCAATAAAACAACTACTTTATGAAAAGGACAGCTACCTTTCCACAAAAAATTGCTTTTCCTACTTTGACTTTTCTGGTTTTGATGATTAGCGGAAGTATGATGGGATCTTGCCAACAATCAGGACAGGATAGCAATCATTCATCTTCCGATCAACCATTGGTCAGAGAAGTCGTTTCTGTAGAGCGCTTTGCAGCATTAATGAAAGGTGATTTTAATGGGCAATTGATTGATGTACGCACGCCTAGGGAGTTTGCTACAGGTCATTTAGAAGGAGCGGTAAATATCGATTTTTATGATCCTACTTTTGAGGAGCAGATTAAGCAGCTAGATAGAAACAAGACGGTGTTTGTCTATTGTAAAGCAGGAGGCAGGAGTGGAAAAGCGAGCGATATGATGCATGCATTAAAATTTAAAAAGGTTTACGATATGGCTGGCGGCTATACAGCATGGTCAGCCAAAAACAAATAATTATGACGGCCAATAACACCCAAGTTAATAAAGAGAAAATCCTTTCTGTTTTTCATGCACAAAAAGCGAATAGCCTAGCTATTGGTAAAACTACCGCACGGGAGCGCATTCGAAAATTGCAAAAACTGCATGATTTAGTCATGAAATATCGCCCTGAGATTCGAGAGGCGATGTACAAGGACTATCGCAAACCTGCGGCAGAGGTCGATATGACTGAGATTTATGTAGTAACCAGTGAAATCAAGCACGCCAAAGCCAATTTACGGAAGTGGATGAGTCCACATTATGTGCCTACGCCTTTGGCATTTACGGGTGCTACTTCTTGGGTACAATATGAGCCAAAAGGTGTTTGTTTGATTATTTCTCCATGGAATTATCCCATGCAATTGACCTTTGGGCCATTGGTTTCGGCCATTGCTGCTGGTAATACGGTAATAATCAAACCCTCTGAGTTTACGCCTCATGCCTCTGTCATTATGCGCAAAATATTGGAGGAGTTATTTGATGAAAGTGAAGTAGCTTTTTTTGAAGGAGGAGTAGAGCTATCTACTGCTTTATTGCAATTGCCATTTGATCATATTTTCTTTACAGGTTCTCCTCAAGTTGGAAAGATCGTGATGAAAGCTGCGGCCAATCATTTGAGCTCTGTTACTTTAGAATTGGGTGGAAAATCGCCCACTATCGTTGATGAAACAGCCAACGTAAAATCAGCTGCTACACGCATCATTTGGGGGAAATTTTCGAATAATGGCCAAATTTGTATTGCGCCAGATTACCTATTTGTACATGAAAGTAAAAAGGATGCCTTCTTAGATGCTGTAGGACAGAGATTAAAGTCTTTCTATGGCGATGACCCTGCCACTTCTGAAAACTACATGCGCGTTATCAATGCCAAGCAATATAAAAGGATAAAAAGCTACCTAGATAACTCTGTAGCTGCAGGTGCTAAGATCAAATTTGGAGGGCAAGTTGATGAATCAGATAACTATATCGCCCCGACTGTCGTCGAAAATGTTCCTTTAGATTCGGACTTAATGCAGGAAGAAATTTTTGGGCCTGTTTTGCCCGTTATTACCTATTCTGATATACAGGAAGTTATCGATGTGATCAATGCGAAGGAAAAGCCATTGGCTTTATATATTTACAGCCACAGCCAAAAGAATATAGACCGTATTATGAAAAATACTAGGGCTGGTGGTACTTGTATAAACAATAGCGATGTGCACTTTTTTAATTATCATTTGCCTTTTGGTGGTAGTAACAACAGTGGCATTGGAAAGAGTCATGGGAAGTTTGGCTTTGAGGCCTTTTCGAATGCTAGAGCGGTTTATAGACAGCATATTCCGGGAGCATTGGAGTTGTTGTTGCCTCCTTATACGAAGTTGAAGATGAAATTGATTGATTGGACGATTAAATGGTTTTAGGAGCTGTATTGGTGAGCGAATGTATCATTTATGAAATCCGATGATTCAGAATTGAAGTTTACCATTTTTGGAAACTTATGGGATTTTGGGCCACTTCAATAATAAGTAGTAAGCCCGAAAAATTAGTACAATAAAATTGTCTATGCGCTTAACAGTATGCTTTCGTTTTAAATTAATAAATACTTAATTTAAAAGATTCCTTATTCCCCCTAAAAATTGGTTCTTTTGCAAATTAAGAATACAATTTATTGATCAATTCGACTATTCAAGGAAGGACAAAATGCTAGATTTAGCAAATGGNCTTCNCCTAACCTATTTCCATATCATAAGACGAATTTATTGGGCATATCCTTTATGCCTAAGCTATTTTTTCAGATCACTAAACGAATATCACATGAAAAGATTTTTACTATTTATTTTATTGATGTCATCTCATGTAAGCTTTGGTCAAATTCTTACTTTTGACTTTGCAGGCTTATCAGGCAATGAAGGTAGTGCCAGTTCTAACTTTAATGATGGCAACTTAAATAGCGCCATGATTACAAGGGGAACGGGTGTAAATGCCAGTTCAAATAGCAACCGCTTTAACTCCAATAGTTGGACAACTTCTAGTTCTGTAAGCACCAATGATTATTTAGAGTTTACGATTACACCTAATGCAAGTGTGCTGTTTAGTGTTACTTCTATTGATATTAATCACCAGCGCTCGGGAACAGGTCCAACTGTCTTTGCTTTGCGTTCGAGTTTAGACAGTTATACAAGTGATCTAGCAAATTTTACTAATGGTGATGTTACATCTACTCAAAGTAATAGTTTTAGTGGGCTTTCGATATCGAATCAAACTTCTGCCATTACCTTTAGAATTTATGGTTATGATTCAGAAGGTGGCAGTGGGTCTTGGGGCCCAGGTGATTTTTCTGGAAATGATATTATTGTAAACGGATCCACAGCTATCATCGGTTCATCGGTAGGGTTTAATACAGCCATGAGTGCAGAAACGGAAACAGATGCCTCATTTAGTACTTCTATACCTGTCACGCTCACAAATTATGAAGGTTCTCAAGTAGATTTAAGTGTTGCTGTAAGTGGTGGAACAGCAGAAATGGCCGACTACACTCTAAATACTACATCCCTAAGCTTCACTGCTAATGGAAGTATGGATGTTTCGATTGATATTAATAACGATGCCGATACGGATAATGAAACCATTGAGCTGACCATCGCTGAGACTTCTGCTACTGGAATAACTATAACCACAGCTGTACATACTATAACTATTACGGATGATGATATTCCTGATGTAATCATCAACGAAATCTTAGCTGATCCAAATTCTAGTACAGGGGATGCCAATGGGGATGGACTTGTCAGTACTTCTCAAGATGAATTTGTGGAAATTTATAATTTGGAGAGCACTACTATTGATTTAAGTGGCTGGACGATTGCTGATGGATTTGGAGTAAGACACACTTTCTCTAATGGAACGAACCTTCCTGCGCTATCCTCCATTGTTGTTTTTGGAGGTGGAACACCAACTGGAATATCAGGTCTTACACAAACAGCATCATCTGGTCAACTTGGCTTAAATAATGGCGGAGATGATATCATTCTTGCCAATTCTAGTGCAACTACAATTGATAGTTATACTTATGGAGGTGAAGGAGGAAATGACGAATCCTTAGCAAGAAGCCCTGACTTCACAGGAGCATTCGTTCAACATAGTACGATTGCCACAAATCCTGTGGACTTCTCTCCTGGAAAAGACAATACGGATGGTTCTAATCTCCCCATCGAACTCACTTACTTCCAAGCCCAAAAAATCAAGCAACAAGTGCTGCTTTCTTGGGAAACCGCTATAGAAATTAACAACGACTACATGGCCATTGAGCGCAGCAAAGATGGTCGTACTTTCCAAGAAATAAGTAGCATTCAAGGTGCTGGCACCTCCCATACGCCACAACGATATACCTTTTTGGATGAAAATCCATTTACGGGTAGCAATTATTATCGTTTACGTCAAGTTGATTTTGATGGCCGTGCTACTTATCATGAAGTCGTTGCGATAAATATGGCTACAGCGAACCAAGTTCGTATGCTTCCAAATCCAGTAAATGACTTTACGACATTGCAACTAACAGAAGTTCTAGAAACAGAAAGCAAAATCCTAATCTATGATATGATGGGTAAAGTAGTATTTGAAACTAGATTAGCGGCTGGACAATCCACTGTAGAGATCGACCTTTCTTTCTTAGCCAATGGTGCTTATATCATTCGTCTTGAATTAACGGATAGCGTAGTTTCAGAACGATTTGTGAAACAATAGTT
>JAKVCU010000011.1:0-55137 GCA_022448955.1 Saprospiraceae bacterium | reverse complement strand
GGTTCTTTTATTTTTGATAAATATTGTGCTAAAATACTTTGAGCATTTAATGTATTGGTTTCTCCTGACCAAAACACATGTTGCTCTGACCTTGCTCGAGTAATACTTACATTAAATACATCTTCTTTATTCAAGTAGATAAAAGTAGAAGGATGGGTAAGGCCATCAACTGCAAAGGAGATATACATCAAATCGCGCTCCTCTCCTTGGAATGCGTGTGGCGTACCAATGAGTACCTTATGCCGAAGCAGATCTTCTCCATTCAAGTGTTTCGTAACTTGGTTTTGGATATAATCCACTTGTTCCCGGAAGGGAGATAGGATACCTATACTTTGACAAAGATGAGCAGGTAATTTTCTCTCGGCATTTATCTTTTCTTGGATTTGCTCAATGATCGTCTCCGCCTCTACTTTATTATAACCTCTAGCATAACGTTTGCCATTACAGCTATGTAAAAAGACGCTTTTCTTAGCCCTTGTTAGAGGCGTCGCGGTCATCACTTTCAGTGCATGATTATAAAAATTGCGATTGCTAAAGTCGATAATTTCTGGCATTGACCTAAAGTGTTCATCCAAGAAGCAAATTTGTTCTTGGTCTTGGACATTATTCATCACTAAATCGAGGATACTATCATCTCTGTAATTTCGCAAGTTATCTTCCAGACCTATTACGCCAAACTTTTGTGCCAATTGGCGCTGTTGATCTCTCGATAAAAACGAAATATGCCTTAATTGCTTTGGATCACCCACCACTACGGCCCGCATTGCACGATGCAATAAAGGCAGACAACTAGCGATATCACACTGTGATGCTTCATCAATAATGACCAAATCAAACAAATGTCTTTCCAAGGGTAAAGATTGATTAATATCTGCAGAATTAGTGATCCAAATAGGAAGTGCGCCTAATATCTTTTTGAAGTTGATACCATCAAAGAACTGCTCTTTTTTATTGCCAGTGCGGGCAGTTATTGCTCTTTGCAAATGCACAAATGCATTACGATTGCTGCGTAATGTATCGTAAAGACGCTTATTGAATGCTAGCAGGATTAAATCTCGTACAGCGGTATGTCGGTGGCTCAATTCTGATTGATAAGTTTTGAGCAACTCCCAAAGTGGCATTTCGCCTTCCATTCTTCGTTTCATCCTCCACTTCCGAAAATTGTCCCACCAACTTCCATTATTTGCTTTTAGAAAATAGCCTCTATCCATTTCCCAAATGGCTCGTCCATTAATCATGGAGGATAGTTGATAAAGGTTATACTCTGTGTCTATTACTTCTCTTTTACTTGCTTTAACTAAATCCCTTCCAATTTTTTTGACATCAATACCGAAGAGTAAATTCTTAATCTTTTTTTGTAATTGTTTTTTATAACCTTTACGGCCAGCCCGTACCACCAACCCCGGTAATGCCAATTCTTGCTCGATTTTATCGGCGACCACATCTACGGCTTGATTATTTTTTGAAGCAATCAAGACGGATTTGCCCCGACTCAGATAATCAACCGCTAATGCTGCTATGGTAAATGATTTGCCTGTTCCTGGAGGACCTACTACCATAGTCAGGGGATATTTCGCGACAGCGTAAAAGATATCTTCCTGTGGCCCACTCAGGTTGGCAGGCACTTTTAAGCTTACCTCCTCTGCTTTTGCTCCGAGTGGTTTTTCTAAGAATAGCTGTTCAATCGGTCTAGAAGTGCTTTTTTGGACAGCCATTTGCTCTAATTCATTTAATATGCCTCTTGTGCTGAGTTGTTTTTGCAAAATCCCAACCCCTAATCCATTAAGTATTTGGAACCTATCTTTTTTGGATTTTCCTTTCTCTTTCATCTTTTCTTCCGATAGCACCTCTGGGTATTGTGCTAATGGTGTTATATCTAAATCAGGAAAATACTCTTGAAGAATTTTTTCGATTTGATCAATTTCATCAAAATCGATAAAACCTTTAGGCATCCGATCACTGATCACATCATAAAGATTCGCTAGCTCTGTTCCTTCCTTTTTCAGGCAACTGATAAAAGCGGGGTTGAGCATACTCTTTTCTGCATCCATCTGCAAATAATAGACGCCTCCTTCCTTGAACAACTCAGCTGGATACAAAAACATGGGCGCCATCACTTGCAGTTTCTTCGCAGCAATAGTTGTCTGTCCACTCAGAAAGAAAGCACAAATATATAATGCTCGCTCCTTGCCATAAACCAATAAATCTTTTTCTACTTTTTGTCCCCACTCTGTAGGCACTGGTACTTGAACGTGCCGTCCAAGCAATAGATTTGCATCTCCTAAAAGGTGAGAATCTTTTACTTTTTGACTAAAAAAACTAACTAAATTAACTGCTCGACTATCTTGCTGAAAGCAAGCCCGAAAGTATCGGATTAGGTTGGAAAAGTTGGCCATATTCGATTGTTTTAGGGTGTATTTATAAGTACTACATTTTCTTTAAATACGCCAACAATCTCGGCAAAAGGGAAAAAATATCAGATGAGGAAGAAGGGTGTGGGTTAATAGTGTAACGGTGTAAGAGTATAATAGTTATTAGTTTTACCCTTTCCCATTATACTATTACACCATTAACAACTAATGCTTATCCTAACAACGACTGTAACTTCATTGCTAAGCCCATATCGCCTTCGATTTTAATCTTACCACTCATGAATGCACCCATTGGGTTCAATTCACCTTTAAGAATAGCATTAAAATCATCTTGTGATATGTTCACAGTACAATCTGCAGCTGCATCATCAGTAGAAACTACATTTCCTTCACCAGTGCCATCAATAAGAATAGCATTATCGCCCATTTTGAACTTCAACTTCGCGCCTAGTGGTGAAGCATTGTTAGCACGCTCTTGAATTCCTGCTAAAACAGCATTCATATCCATATTTATGAAATTTTGATTTTGAAATATATGTTTGTTCGGCAATCAATATCTAAAAATATCTAAGCTTTTCAATAGCTACACTAATAAATTATTCAAAATCAACTTTTTAATACCTTTTCAATGACCGCCCAGTGTTCATCTTTTATAGCGCCATAATCAAAGAATGAAACACCTTTTGCGCCCCCTTCTTTACTGAGCTGAATGGCTTTCGCCAAATCTGCAGGTTCCAGAGAAGGAACATACAATCCACTATAAATAGGCTTGCTATTGTTTAAACGCCCCAATGCTGCTTCAACTTGTGCTTTAATCCACGGCACATCTTCATCATAAAAGACATTGTACAACATCGGTAGAAATGCATCCAAGTCCCACTTATGCCACTGCTGACGTACGCTCTCCCAATTTGGGAATACAGCTGCAGTAATGGTTTTATTGTATTTTTTGGCTGTGGGTACAGCATAGTTATTCACGATATTACTAATCGCATCATAGCGGAATTGATACCATTCTTCATGTGCAGCCGGATCTGCTATATCCATTGGGTCGATGCCCGTTTTTTCTTTAAACTGATTTCTACAATTTTCTGAATAACTATAGTCGTAGGCTGGATATTCTTGATCTTGAACGATATTGTACTTTGGCTGTAAGGCTTTCGCCAAAATCACATCAGGCAGGCGTACATAGTCTAAATGAATACCATCTACCTCTGCAATTTTTGCTAATGCTTCTACATTTCCTTTCACAAACGCTGGCACTTCTGGATGACAAGGGCACATGAAGTTGTAATAGCTTACATAAGCTGGCTTATCATGTGCAGATTCTCCCTTTCTATTGACAGCATACCAGTCTGGGTGCTTTGCTCTATATTCTGGATTCCGCAGCGGCATCGTCCACATCCAAGCATGTACTTGTAGCCCAGCTTGCTTTGCAAGTGGTAAAATTTGCTCCAGTACTCTAGCCTTCACTGGGAAATTAGGATGATCAAATAATGCCTCCATACCATTATATATTTCTGGGAGCACTGCTTCAATTCCAGCTGCACGCATGGCTTCAAATCGCTTTTTCCACTCATCATCTGACAAATCAATTTGTGGCCTTAACCAAACCCAATTACTTGGAATACCACTCACTGGCTGTAGTACCTTTGGTGCTTTTTCTGCTACTTCTCCACCACAACTCCACATCATAGCACCACTTGCTAATGCTAAACCACCTAGTCCTGCTTTTTTTAAAAAAGTTCTTTTGTCCATATTCTTTTCTTATCGGGATGATTAGTACGAAGTAAACTACTTCTTACCTAAATTAAATTCTAGTGTACCTCCACTTACTAACTTTCCATGGTCAATAAAAAAGTTGCTGTAAGTACTTCCATTCCATTTCATATTCTTGATGTAAATATCTTCTGCTTTTGCACGATTGGCTTTAATCGTAAGATGAATTCCAGCATAATACCTTGGGTTTAGCTGAATAGATACTTTATCAAATACTGGGCTTGAAATGGCATACTGCGTACTACCTGGACAATCTGGATAAATGCCCATCATACTAAATATTAGCCATGCAGATAAAGTGCCGGTATCATCATTACCTGGAAGGCCTGCAGGGCCATTGAAGTAATATTTTCTGATCAATTCATGCACTGTTTTTTGCGTACGCCATTCTTCTCCCTTTACGTAGTTAAATAGATAAGGGTAGGTAATATCTGGCTCATTCGCCATATCATAATTATCCGTATCAAAACAGGCTTGCAAAGCATTCAGGAAAGCTTTTTCTCCTCCCAAAAGAGCTTTCAGTCCACTAATGTCATGAGGTACATAAAAGCGATATTGCCAAGCATTGCCTTCTACAAAACCGATAACAGGTTCAAAATTCTTCCCTGCTTCTGGATTAAAAGGAGACAGCCATGAACTATCCGACATAATTGGACGAAGCATGCCTGTGCTATCATCAAAATACTTGCGATAAGAATGGGCACGTTTTGAAAAGTATTCATAATCGTCTCTCTTGCCCAAGCTTTGAGCAATTTGTGCTAAATTCCAATCTGCAATATTATATTCTAAGGTGGTAGAAACCGTCCCCCACACCCCATGCTCACCCCCTTCTGGAATGTATCCTAAACGATCATAATCATCAAAGCCAGGACGCACTAAATTAGCTTTACCCTTTGTTGTGGCAGCTTTGCGCATAGCTTCGTATGCCTTTTCTATATCAAAAGATCGTACACCACGAATCCAAGTATCGGCAATCGCAGGCGTAGCAGGATCACCAACCATCGTATTCGTTTCCATGCTCAGTAACTCCCATTTGGGTAACCACCCGCTTTCATCGTACATATCAAGCATAGACTGCACCATGTCAGAAGCTAAATCTGGATACACCAATGATAAGAATGGATGAACATTACGGTAAGTATCCCAAAGAGAAAATACGGTATATCGATTACGATCTCCGCTATTTAATATCTTATTCGACTCCATGGCTGGATAATCGCCATTAACATCTTGTAGGATATTTGGATGAAGTAGCAAGTGATAAAGCGCCGAATAGAATAAAGTTTTATCTTCTTTTTGACCTCCTTCCACCTCTATTCTACTCAACATTTCGTTCCATTTAAAGGCGGCTCCTAGTTTCGTTTTTTCAAAATCAAACCCCGTTTGTTCTGCTTCGAGATTTTTCCTGGCATTTTCTATACTTACGTAAGAAATTCCAACTTTCACCTCAATTAGCTCTCCTTCTTCTGTATCATAAGAAAAGTAAGTACCGATATCATCTCCAACCATTTCTTTTTGATAAGTTTCATAAGGTTTGTACTCATCATTAAAGCTAACCCAAGCTGCTTCGACCGCTTTATATCGGGGCATTTTTTTCCATGCTCCAAAGTTTTTAGCAGGCTTACTAAATTGAGCCACAAAGTATACTGGCCGAACATCCTCTGGATGGTAACAAAATGTTCCAATGAGCTTGTAGCCTTCAACTTCCGTAGGCGAGTTAATTTTTAAGTAAGCCCCCGTTTCATTGGTCAAGCCTAAACCCAAATTAAGCAATATATGACTCTCTCCTTTCGGGAAAGTATAACGACTTAATCCCGTACGAGTAGTGGCTGTTACTTCAACTTTTACCTTCTGTTTTTCCAAGAAGTTAGAATAGTAGCCAGGCGTAGATACTTCATCCTTATAGGTGGTACCATATTTTTCAGGATCTAATTCTAATGAATCTGTCGTTGGCATCAATAAAATACTACCTAAGTCAGGACAACCTACTCCACTCAAATTGACGTGTGCAAAACCCGTTAAAAATCCATTTTCATGCACATAAGTACGGGAATGCCATTCACTATCCTTTTCAAACTGGTTTTCTTTCCCTTTTCGAAAAGCTACATTAAACGGAACAACTGATGCCATACCTGCCGGCAATACTGCTCCAGGGTGCGTAGCTCCATAATTAGAAGTTCCGATAAAGGGATTAACGTAGTCAATAGGGTTTTGTGCATTATTCTGCCCGTAGGTTGGCAATACAAGTAAACTACAAAAGCCTAAAAGGAGTAATACTGATAATTTTTTTACTAAAAACAAAGCATTTTATTTTGTTGGTGAAGCAAATCTAGAATAAATAGAAAATTTTTCCGTGATCGAACACAGTAAAATTATATTTTTTCTTAAACTTGAGAAAAATCCGCAAGAATAAACAAACATCAAAGGATGAAACTAGCCACTATTGATATTGCCATTATCTTTCTTTACCTCATTCTTACTGTTTGGATTGGCTTCTGGCTATCCAAAAGAGCTTCCCGGAATTTGCAGACCTATTTTCTTGCAGGAAATGACATTCCTTGGTATTTTCTTGGGCTATCCAATGCTTCGGGTATGTTTGATGTATCTGGGACGATGATTGCGGTGACTTGGCTTTTTGTATATGGACTCAAGTCCGCTTGGATACCTTGGCTTTGGCCAGTCTGGAATCAGATATTTATGATGATTTTCTTAGCCTTATGGCTCCGGCGATCCAACGTACTTACCGGAGCAGAATGGATTACGTTCCGTTTTGGTAAGTCCAGGGGCAGTCAATTATCTCACATAATAACGGTGGTCTTTGCAGTTATCATCGTGATTGCATTTATGGCCTATTTTGTGGAGGGGATTGGTAAATTTGCTGCTCAATTTCTGCCTTGGGATTTATCTTTCCGATTGGCAGGGATGTCTATTAGTAGTGAAAACACCTATGCTATTATCATCATCGGTATTACGACCTTATATACTGTTAAAGGAGGTTTTTATAGTGTAGTTGGGACGGAGGTAATGCAATTTATCATCATGACGATTGCTTGTATTGTTGTGGGTGTGATTGCCCTCTCTCAGACTACCTATGACCAGATCCAGGCGGTAATTCCAGATGGTTGGACGAGTTTATGGTTTGGATGGGAATTGAATATAGATTGGTCTAATCACCTCCCCGCAGCCAATGACCGAATACAAGAAGATGGTTATTCCTTATTTGGGTTTATTTTTATGATGATGCTTTTCAAAGGCGTCTGGGCTAGTTTGGCAGGCCCCGTACCGAGTTATGACATGCAAAGAGTGCTTTCTACGCGTACCCCTAAAGAAGCGGCGATGATGTTCGGATTAACACCAGTTGTGCTCATGCTTCCTAGATATTTAATGATTGCAGGGATCACTGTTTTGGCATTGGTTTATATGGATCCAGCTCAGTTGACAGATGCTACTACTGGCCGATTAGACTTTGAGGAAGTACTACCATTTGCGATAAGCGAATATGTAACTACTGGCTTTAAAGGCTTGTTATTGGCCGGTCTACTAGCCGCATTTATGTCCACATTTGCAGCATTTATCAATGCAGGTTCTGCTTATGTCGTTAATGATATTTATAAAAAGTATTTGCGCCCCGACGCGGAGGCAAAAGTTTATGTTCAGCTAAGTTATATCGTCACTATAGCGCTTGTAGTAGTCGGTATCCTATTTGGACTGGCAGGTGGTAATATTCAAGCACGTACCGATTGGATTGTAGGATTGCTCTATGGCAGTTATGTTGCTTCCAATGTATTGAAGTGGATTTGGTGGCGATTTAATGGTTATGGATTTTTCTATGGTATGCTATCAGGTATGATAGGAGTGGCTATTCTACCGAGTATAATGGATGCCTTAGGCTGGAAATTATTAGCTATTGAACAGTTCCCATTTTTATTAGTGATGGCATTGGCCGGTAGTATTGTTGGATGCTTGGCAACACCTCCTGATGATGAAGAAACGCTTAGAGCTTTCTACAAAAAAACACGCCCTTGGGGATTCTGGAAACCTATTCATGAAAAAGTAGTCGCAGAAGATCCAAGTTTCATCGGTAATAAAGATTTTTACAGAGACAGTTTCAATGTTGTGATAGGTATTATTTGGCAAATGTCATTGGTGGTGATTCCAATCTTCTTGATTATCCGAGAAACCTTTAGTTTATGGCTTTGGATTGGGATTTTCGTCTTAACTTCATACTTATTGAAACGATATTGGTACGATCGACTAGAAAACTAGCATTATGAACGAGCAAATTAGACAGCAGTTTCCTGCCTTAAAAAGGTTGCATAACGGCCAACCGCTTATCTTTTTGGATGGCCCTGGTGGTACGCAAGTACCCGAGAGTGTAATTGATGCAGTATCGAACTATTATCGCCAATCGAATGCAAATTCGCATGGTGCTTTTATCACTGCGCAGGAGACTGATGTGGTCTTAGACAACTGCCGTTCACACATGGCTACACTCTTGAATGCCCCTTCAGCCAAACAAATTTCGATGGGTCAGAATATGACTAGTTTAAATTACAGTTTAGCGAAAGCGATAGGGAGAATACTTCAAGCCGGAGATGAAATTTTAATCACACAGCTAGACCATGAAGCCAATCGTGGACCATGGCTCTCCTTACGGGAGCATGGCATCATAGTAAAAGAAATAAAGCTGCTTCCAGAAGGGGTTTTGGACTATGATGACTTAGCACAAAAGCTCAATCACCGTACTCGTTTGGTAGCCATTGGACTCTCGTCCAATATCATCGGTACCGTTAACGATATTCCTCGGGTAAGAAAAATGACGCATGAAGCAGGTGCTTGGCTGATGTTAGATGCGGTACATTACGCCCCACACTTTCCAATTGATGTGCAAGCTTTGGGTTGTGACTTTCTAATCTGTTCTGCCTATAAATTTTATGGTCCACATGTAGGCATTCTTTATTGTAAAGAAGGGTTATTAGATCGATTACAACCAGATCGTCTTCGTACGACTGATCAATATGCACCTTATTCCATTGAAACAGGCACCCTGAATCATGCTGCTATTGCAGGCGTATCTGCCGCTGTTGATTTTTTGGCCTCTATTGGCCAAGGTGATACGCTTCGTGCACAAATTGTAGATGCCATGCAAAGGATCCAAAAGCATGAGCATGCACTAGCCGTGCAATTGTATGATGGTCTTGCCAGTATCCGAGGCATTCAAATTTATGGTCAAAGTATGCATGCACCACTACGTGCACCGACTATCTCCTTTACAACGATGGGTAAAACACCTGCCAGCATCTGCCAATATTTAGCGAAAGCGAATATCTGTGCTTGGGATGGCCATTTTTACGCAATAAGAGCAACGGAGGTACTCGGCCTTTTAGAAAAAGGTGGATTAACTCGAATGGGGATTTCTGTTTATACTACAGCGGAAGAAATTGAAAAGACGCTGATAGCAGTTGAAAAAGTTACACAACCCTAACTCCCTATTTCTGCAAATATGGCTCTACTTACCTTTCGAATATCTTCTGGCTTTGCGCCAAATAGGAGACCTCTTTGTCCTGCATTAACATAGATGATTTCCTCTTGTGCTGCATCTTGGTCGATAAATACTGGATAGGCCTTTTTCATGCCTATTGGAGAGCATCCTCCACGTATGTACCCTGTCAATTCTAGAAGTTCTTTCACCTGAACCAGCATTATTTTTTTATTGCCGCTAGCTTTTGCCAAAGCTTTAAAATTCAATTCCTTTTGACCGGGGATGACTGCTACTATAATGCCTGTTTTATCGCCTTTGGCTACTAAGGTTTTATAGACTAAAGGCAATGCTAAATCATTATCTCTAGCAATCTTATCGACTGCTAATCGCTCTGGATTGTATGTATATTCGATAGTTTCGTAAGTAATTTTATTTCTATCTAATATGCGTAAAGCGTTAGTCTTTTTCATCCATACGAATTTAGCGTTGAATACCATTTTAGGCTTTAAAAAGAATATAATTAACCCATACAATGAGCAAGTTGAAGCTTAAAAGCAAAAAAAATTAAAAAAAATTAAACTAAAGGAACTATTCTTTAAAAATCTGCCTTTAAATAATTGTCTTGCCAATATTTGGCTTGATCATCAACAAATTTTCAAAAATTCATACCATGCGATTTAACAGTCATATCATCAGGACTTATCTGGCATCCACCGAATTATTACCTGCATGTTCAGGGCAACAATCGGAATGGGCCGAGATAGGCAATCTGGTAATTGATTTTACAGATAATCGCTAACAGCCACCTTGAAGTCGTTCGTGGCTGTAAAACAGCTGCGGGCCGTATCTATTCTTATTTATATTTCGTAGCCGTTTTTTATGAAGAGTAGTCTCCATATTTATGGAGGTATTTTATGTTGTCAATGTTTTTTACCGATTGCTATCGGAATCCAACGACCGATTATCATCCAACTAAATTCATTGCAATTTTGCTCATGTAGGAAAGTGCCAGTCTGAACTAACGGAGGGCAAGGTTCGAATCCTGAATTGCAGCAAAAGGAATTAGTTGCTGGTTGTGCGGAGTTATAAAACTAACGACTATGAACCAGTAAGCGATAATCATGAGCTAACAACTAAAAAAATCCTGTCGACTAGTTGGTTAAGTCACCGTTCTTTGACAGCGGGGTCACCAGTTCGAATCTGGTCAGGATTGCTGGATTTTTACGATTCGCTATGTATGGGCTTCGGTATTGCCGGGGCTCTTTTTCTTTTGAGATAAAGTATTCATAGCAGCTATGAAAATAGATGTTAATAAACTCCAGATGGCTCTAAATAGTAGGGCCGAGAAATCAGCACTATGCATTTCAGCCAAAGGCTGATAGCTTTGAGTCCGTTCAAGATCATCAAAAAAACCAAGGCTCTTGCTCCAATCCCAACTGCCATATCAAAGCAACTGCAGAAAGGAATAAGTACAATAATTTACGAACAAAAAACTTCAGTCGCTTACGATTTGGGCGAAAGCCTACTCGTTCTAGTAATTCTGCATAGAAGGTATAATCATTGCCTTCATCCGCTGCATGACCAGCATTGACAAAACAACGCTTAAAGAAGATAAACTGCACCACTACAATCACATAAACGGGTATAATCCAATACCAAGAAAAAGCAAAGGGTCCGATCCATGCAATGGTGGTAATAAGGAGATGGAACCAGAAAACCGCATTTAATTTAGAATGATTAGGCATTGGCTAATTTTTTGAGTCCTTCATATAGTCGTTGAGCAGTGAAGCCCCAGTTAAATTGTTGGCGTTGTTCTTTACCTTTTTCGATCAGGATTTGCCTTAAGGCGGGCTGTCGCCAAATTTTTTGCATCGCATCAGCTACTTCCTGTGGTTGATAGGGATCAACTAAGATTGCTGCTTCAGCTGCTACTTCTGGCATGGAAGAGGTGTTGGAGCAAATCACTGCAGTCTCAGCATACATTGCTTCTAGAATGGGCAATCCAAAACCTTCAAAAAGAGAGACGTAAGTTAAGGCCAAAGAAGCACTCAGTACTTTAGGCAAATCTTCTTCTGGAAGGTAACCTAAAAAAGTAATATCCTCTCGACAATCAGCCGATTGATAAGCAGTATGGATATCACCAGTCTGCCAAGCCATTCGGCCACCTATGAGCAGTTTAACAGTTGTATCTGTTTGTTTTTTGAACAGATTAAAGGCTTGAATCAATCGAACCAGATTTTTTCTAGGATGAACAGCTCCGACATAAAAGAAATAGTCCTGTCCATCCGAATATTTATTCTTTATGTTCTGTTTTTCCTCTTCTGAAATAGCGCTAAAATTATCTCGACAACCATTATGCGCCACAAATATCTTTTCAGAAGGTATTTGGTAATGTTTTTCTATATCTGCTTTACAAAATTGGGAGATTGTCGCAATCAGATCTGCTCGTTTCAGGAATTTAGGTACAAAATAATCATAATATCTACGCACCAAATTTGGAATTTGCTCAGGAAAGTGAATATGAGCAATATCGTGTGTCACCATCAGCGTTTTCACATTTGCCGAAAGGCTGCAATAGCTGTCTGTAGAAAGGAACACATCAGGCTTAGCTTTACGGATAGCAGATGGCAAGCCCCATTCAAACCATAAGTACCATAATATAGGATGACGTGCTTGTGGGTACACGACAACAGGCTTTATATTATCCGCAAAGATAAATCGCTCATCATAAGCACGATCAAAAAAGAAGATAAACTCATCCTCCGGATGTGCTTCTACCATTCGCTTAATCACCTCAAAAGTATACCAACCAATCCCCTCTAATTTGTTGGGTAATAAAAATCGTGTATTTACGGCTACAGTCATTCTCCAAAAGTAGTAAGAAGCTACCAAAAAGTAAGAAAAAGTGTGATAGAACCAGATGGCTTTGCACGCAAAAAATGAAGCGTGCAGAATTTCGCTTCTCCTGCTATGATCAGAAGTGTCATCAATCATAAGATTAAAATCTCCCTTGGCTTTCTCGAAAATAGCGAATAATAAAACTTTTGCCTTACTTAGTTTGATATTTAAACTAAGTAAGTGTATATTTGTTCTACTCAAGCAGTAAGGTCGAAATCTACCGAAGTCAAGCAAGAATTAGTACAATCAAATCGTCTAAGCACTTTTAAAAAGCCAAATCATAATCATGCAAATAGCAATAGCCCAACTTAATTTTCACATCGGCAACTTTGAAGGCAATCTTCAAAAAATGTTAACTGCTGTAGAAGAAGCCAAAACACAAGGAGCAGATATTATTTGCTTTTCTGAACTAGCTACATGTGGCTACCCTCCTAGAGATTTCTTAGAATTTGAAGACTTCATTGAACTAGCTGAAAAGACTGTGCAGGATTTGGCGAAAGCTGCCAAAGAAATAGCGATCGTAGTTGGCTCTCCTAGCAAAAATCCAGTGGTAGAGGGGAAAGATTTGTTCAATTCGGCTTATTTCTTAGCCAACGGAGAGATTAAGTTTGTACAGCATAAGGCTTTGCTACCTACCTATGATATTTTTGATGAATACCGTTATTTCGAACCTGCCAACACCTTTGATATTATCGAATACAAAGGCAAACGCATTGCACTGACGGTATGTGAGGATATTTGGAATATTGGTAATGAAAATCCACTTTATACCATATGTCCAATGGACGAAATGATCGCCAAAAAACCAGATTTTATCCTCAACCTTTCTGCATCTCCATTTTCTTTTACACATGCGGCTGAGCGCCTCCGGATTGTACGTGCCAATGTGGAGCGATATCATATCCCGTTGTTTTATGTCAATCATGTAGGTGCTCAAACAGAGTTAATTTTTGATGGAGGTTCTATTGTAATGTCTCCAAATGGAAAGACTTTCGAAGAGCTCCCCTACTTCGAAGAAGCGATCAAGACGTACTCCCTTGAAGAGGTAATAAAAGGTGATCAGCAGCAAGAACAAGAGAAACCTAAGATGCAATTGATCCACGATGCATTAGTCATTGGCATTCGTGATTACTTTCAAAAATTAGGTTTAAAGAAGGTTATCCTTGGTCTTTCTGGTGGAATTGACTCGGCCGTTGTAGCTGTTTTGGCAGCTAGAGCATTAGGTCCCGAAAATGTAAGGGTATTGCTTATGCCTTCCCAATTCTCCTCTGACCATTCTGTAAATGATGCGAAAGAGCTGGCACAAAACTTAAATATTCAGTACGATATCATACCTATTCAGGGTATTTATGAATCGTATGAATCCACTCTAAAACAGCACTTTTGGGCTACCAAATTTGGCATTGCAGAAGAAAACTTACAGGCTCGTAGCCGTGGAATGTTGTTAATGGCCTTTTCTAATAAGTTTGGTAATATCCTTTTGAATACGTCGAACAAGAGTGAAATGGCCGTTGGATATGGAACCCTATATGGCGATATGTGTGGAGGGCTTTCTGTAATTGGCGACGTGTATAAAACAGAAGTATTTGAATTGGCTAGATATATGAATAAGGATGGCGAAGTTATTCCTGAAAATATCATCACCAAACCTCCTTCAGCAGAATTGCGCCCTGATCAAAAAGATACCGACAGCTTACCAGAATACGATGAACTTGATAAAATACTATTTGAATACATCGAAAATCGTAAAAGCCCACAAGATATCATTGAAATGGGTGCGGATGAAAAATTGGTACGGAGAGTGCTTCGTTTAGTTAATATTAATGAATTTAAACGCTATCAAACTGCTCCTGTACTGAGAGTATCGAGCAAGGCCTTTGGCATGGGTAGAAGGATGCCAATTGTAGGTAAATACTTAAGTTAGAACAAATATGATTTGCAGTATATCCACTGAAGTGAACAACCTTTGTTTTCTACTTCAGTGTTTTAGCAACTTTTGACCCCTATAATGCTATTTTGTAATTGACCTGACATTAGTCTTATAGCAATTTATTTCGATTATAATTAAATTTAATTCTTAAGCACAAAAAACTACTGACAAACATTATATATCTAAAGAAGGATAATACCATTATAGTCAAGTAGAGAATCTATCCTCACTTCTTACTATTGTTGCGATCCAAGAAAAATATCACCGACTAGAACTAGAGCACACAAGTTTTAATACTCAAATAATAAATAACACTTTTATATGACACGAAATTTGGCGTGTTGGAGTCATATATATAGTACCCAGATTATAAAGCTATCCTATTGATGAAAAAAACAGCGTTCTTTTTTGTTGCTCCTAAGTTGGGAGCAACCTTTGGATTTCTAGTATTTAGTCATATCTTTTTTTCTACTAGCCTATCTGCTCAATGGGAAGTCAAGCATGCTATTGAAGATGACAAAGTCATTCAAAAAATTGAGTTTTTTGATGATCAATTTGGTTTAGCAATGGGGACTGGGGGTGTCATTCTGAAAAGTATCGATAGTGGTGAGACTTGGCAAAACATCGACTTTCCTGATTCCAATTTTAGGTTTAGAGATTTTGAATTCATTAATGCAGATACCATTCTTGCAGTTGCTCAATCCTTTCCTTATTCAACACCAATGGGTCAAAAAGCATATCTACTGATATCAGAAGATCAGGGCGATTCATGGAATGTTATCTATGAGGAATTAAATGCTGTATGGTTTAATATAGACTTCAAAAACTATCCTAAAGGGGCTTCAGCAGGGTGGGGTGGAATTCAAACCACAGAAGATGGAGGCTTGACTTGGCAAGCAGTAGATTTAGTTGATGAAGAGATAACTGGCTATGATATAAAATTCGTTGATGACCAGATTGCTTATGCGGTTATTAATGATTTTTTCGTAGGTGATTTGATTATGAAAACTACGGATGGTGGACAACAATGGGACATCAGCTATCAAGGTTCCAATAGTGGTTTATTAGCAACGTATCTTGAATTTTTGGATACAGAAACGCTATTTGTTTTAGATGTCATTGAATTTGAAATGTTCAAGAGTAATAATGGCGGAGATTCTTGGGCAGAAGTAGAACTAAATTCTGGTAATATTGCAGACCTTCATTTTCCTTCTATTCAAACTGGATATGGGGTGAGTATTACTACTGAATTTACATTGCCAGAATTCCCTGCAAATTATACAATCATCAAAACAACTGATGGTGGTGATACTTGGGAAGGCGAAACAAATTTAGGTGTTCCATTACAAACCGTCTATTTCCTCAACGATTCCGTAGGTTTTGTTGCAGGTTGGCATCAACTCATCATGAAAACTTATACTGGTGGAGGCACAGAAATCATAGGTGATTATCCTTACAATGATCCCAATGCTGTACCTTTTATCTCTAGTAAAAAAGTTGACATTTTTCCTAATCCTGCTTTTCAGCAAATACAAATTCAGACAAAAGGCAATTATCAATTTGAACAAATTGAAATTTTCAACAGCCAACAACAAAGTGTGCTGCGAATGAAATTTAAAGATCAGATTGACATTTCAAAATTTCCAAAAGCGATCTATACTATGGTTCTCACCGACCAACAAGGCAAGCAATTGATTAAAAAATTCATCAAACAATAAACTAAGTTATGAAACTAAAACATCTACTCTTTTTCGTATTACTCTTCAGTAGTTTATCTCTTTCTATTTGTCAGACTTCCTGGTTGAAGGATGATGCACAGTGGGTATATCGAACCAAATATGGGGGAGATTTCACCCCACCATCTTTTGGATATCAAGTTGTACGTCATAAGCTAGATACTATTGTAGATAGTATGAATTGCAAGATATACGAAAGGTATGGTAGCCTCTTTTCACAAGCATCACTAGATACTGTTGAATTTTCAAGAAACGATATTTTGTTGTGTGAACAGGAGAACCGTGTATATTTTTATGATCCTGACATAGAAGATTTTTTTACAATATATGACTTTACACAGCCTACAGACACTTTAACTATTTTTTATCAATCTTCTTGGTCAGATACACCATGTTATGACCTTAATGATAATTTCAATGAAGGTTACTACACTCATGCTCAGGATACATTCCTAATTGATTTTAATGGTATACAGCGAAGTGCTCAAACCGTAACAATTTTTGAAATCAACTATTTAACTTCTCTTGGGACATTCGATATTATTGAAGGAATGGGGTTGGTGAGGTATAACTCAACAGGGAATCCAGCGGGATATATCATCCCTGGGTTAAGATGGCCTTGTGTACATGACCCTGGATGGTCAGCAACTCCTTGTTCTTATTCAGATAACGAGTTAGACGTTCAATTTCAAGATACCGATTGCTTTTTCCTTGAAAGCACACCATCTTCTACTAAAAATATTCTCTCACAAGATTTAGTAAAAATATCTCCTAATCCAAGTCATCAGAGCATCAATATCCATAGTTCGCTATCATTAGTAAGTTTAGAAATTCAAAACATACAAGGTCAATCACTTTTACAACAAATTTATCAAGATGAATTAGATGTGTCTGCTTTCGCAAATGGTATGTATCTACTTATACTTTATACCAATACTGGAAAAAAAGTTATCAAAAGAATGGTGAAAAATTAATTGCCAATATGCTCTCTTAATATGAAGTAGCCTTTTCACTTCATTACTAAAATGGAAGCGGCGGCCAATGGCCACCACTTTTTATTCTCTTCGTATGAAAATACAATTATTCCTATATGATAAAGGTATAATCCTACACCTATTTCCACTTAATACCACATCCACCACTAGGGTACTGCACTTCGCTTACTGTTTCACCTGCCAATACGGCATCGAAAGCTGCTCTTAAGTGATTTCCCGTAAGGGGCGTATCTCAAGGATATCATTCTACATCATTAGAGCTAATAGATTACTATATATACTCCTTTTGCTTGATCAACCCTTAGCAAACGGGCTAATTCCTCTTCTACATGGATTATTTAAGGTCAATGATTATTATCTATCACATTACCAAGAGTAATGAATTTGTTAATGATAAGATGAATTTTTAAACCAGAAAATCCTCCTTTTGAGACTTTGCCTCTAAAAGCAAAATCTTTAAAAATCCGATTAGAGTCTTTTCGTTTAAGGTGACAAATGGGTAACTTTTCAAGGTCAACAAAATGTATATCTGTTCTTTCTGATTGACCATGACTATATAAATCAAAGATTCTGTTTGAGGAGCATAAGATAAGAAGCTTTTATAGCTAGAGGCTGGATAATAGGAAACTAAGACCGTAGCTACTTCAGAAACATTTAAATAGATTTGAGATTGATTAGCTTATTCATAGGCATCTTTGAGTGTAAATACGATACATATCCCTGATAAAATTCATCTATATCAAAATACAGTATAACTAGAAAATCTTTATTAAATTGAATATCTATTTAGGTTGGTTTGAATGGTTTCGATTTCTTCTTGCAACTTAAAAATCACACCCTACTCAATTCCAACCAATTAAAATCGAATTTTGCTAAATCCAAGATTAGATTAGAAAAATTAAAATAATGAAACTTATACCTTTCTATCTAATATCTATTCTATTTCTGATTACTGCCTGTCATAGCACCGTTTCAGAGTACGTTAATTGGAGCGTTTATCAGGGAGGTAAGGATAGTAACCAGTATTCACAGCTAGATGAAATCGATGTTTCAAATGCATCCAATCTAAAGGTTATATGGACCTACTCCAGCGGTGATGCAGATACTCTTAAAAATAGAACTCAAATTCAGTGCAATCCTCTTATAATTGATGGTATTTTATATGGCAGCTCACCTAGTCTCAAGTTCTTTGCACTTGATGCATCTAATGGAAAAGAGATATGGTCTTTTGACCCTTTTGCAGCGGAAGGATACAAGCAATTCGGAATGGGAGTCAATAGGGGCTTAGCCTATTGGTCTGATGGATCAGAAAAAAGGTTGTTAGTCACAGCAGGATCTTATCTTTACAGCATAGATGCCAATACAGGGAAAGTAGATCCTCAATTTGGGAAAGCAGGGAAAGTAGATCTCCATCAAGGACTTGATAGAGAAGTAGGAGACTTATTTATTGTTTCTAATACCCCTGGGATTGTATTTAAGGAGCTACTAATTCTAGGTTCCAGAGTATCTGAAAGTACAGGTGCCGCACCTGGACATATTAGGGCATTTAATGTAAAAACTGGCGAACAAGCATGGATTTTTCATACCATACCCTTTCCAGGAGAGAAGGGTTATGAAAGTTGGCCAAAAAATGCATGGCAATATGCTGGAGGAGCAAATGCTTGGTCAGGTTTTAGTTTAGATGAAGAGAGAGGAATAGTGTATGTGCCTACTGGATCAGCTGCTTGGGATTTCTACGGAGCAGATCGAAAAGGAGAAAACCTTTATGCAAATTGTCTTATCGCTTTAGAGGCGGCTACGGGCGAGCATATTTGGCATTATCAATTTGTAAAGCATGATCTTTGGGACAGGGATTTACCGGCCCCTCCAAATCTAATAAGCATTGAAAAAGAGGGTAAAAAGATAGATGCAGTAGCCCAAATCACAAAATCAGCCCAAATCTTTGTATTCGACCGAGAAACCGGTGAGCCAATCTATCCAATCATAGAAGAGCCGGTACCCCCCTCCAAATTGGAAGGGGAGCAAGCTTGGCCCACCCAACCAGTCAGCAGTCTTCCTGTTTTTTCTCGTAACCGTATGAAAGAAGAAGATATAACTAGGCGCAGTCCGGAAGCTTATGCTTATGTCAAAGCTATCTGGGAAAAGCTAGATGAGGGGCCTCATTTCATTCCACCGAGTGAGAATGGTGCAATTATTCTACCTGGACTTGATGGTGGTGGCGAGTGGGGAGGTGCGGCTTTTGATGAAAGCACAGGCGACCTAATTGTGAATGCTAGCGAGATGCCATGGATCTTACAATTACTTCCACATAAAGCAACAGATAATACACCAATTGGACAAGGCAAACAGCTTTACCAAAGCTATTGTATAGCTTGTCATGGAGCAGATCTTCAAGGTGGTGATATGTTTGGAGCCGTTCCTGCGCTAGCAAATTTAAAAGATCGATTAGCTCAACCACAGATAATTGCCACTATACAAAAGGGCAAAGGTGCAATGCCTTCTTTCGAATTTTTAAGTGAAGAGCAGACTCAGGCAATTGCAGCCTTCCTCTTGGAATTAGAAAGTGAAAAAAACTTAGAAGCTATACTAGATAAAGGTAGTACCTATCCATATTTCTTCAATGGCTATAAAAGATTTAAAGATCAAGATGGCTATCCAGCACTTACGCCTCCTTGGGGTACCCTGAATGCAGTTAACCTTAATACGGGAACAATTAGTTGGAAAGTGATTTTGGGTGAATACCCAGCACTTAGCAAACAAGGAGTTAAAGCCACAGGATCAGAAAGTTATGGAGGTCCAGTTGTCACTGCAGGAGGAGTCGTTTTTATGGCTGGAACAATAGACGAAAAATTCAGGGTCTTTGATAAATCAAATGGTAGTTTACTTTGGGAGACCCAACTTCCTGCTGCAGGCTTTGCTACGCCTGCCACCTATGCGATTGATGGAAAACAATACGTAGTCATAGCATGTGGTGGTGGAAAATTAGGCCAGAAATCAGGGGATACTTATGTAGCATTTGCCCTTTAATACACTGTAGTCTAAATTACTTAGCATTTTGAAGGCGTCTTTTTACTCAGATTTGCGTTGCGTACTGCCTTAAAAGCTATGGCTATTA
This sequence comes from Saprospiraceae bacterium, assembly GCA_022448955.1. GTDB lineage: Bacteria > Bacteroidota > Bacteroidia > Chitinophagales > Saprospiraceae > JALEHC01. Next base: position 34,830 of record JAKVCU010000011.1, on the reverse strand, counting down.
GGCTCCGCCGTGCCTTAAGCTGAGTAAAAATCAGCTGCTTCAAAATTCCAATAAACTTAAATTAAAGTGTATTAAATCTGATTAAAAGATAATCTTTCCTTTTTCTATTAAACCCCTAGTTTTAAGCTATTTACTGAGAGCATATTTAAACTTTCTACTGCCTAAAAACCAGAGCTTTGAGCACTATGGCGTCCGATCGGATCAGTTATTTAGCTCGCTAAACGCCTTCACGAAGCCTTAGCCAAAACCCTACCTTTACCGGTAGGCAGGCTCAAATCGTTGATTGTCAGTTTGAATAAAATTTAAACACACTCTGAATAAAAAGTGGCGGCCAATGGCCGCCACTTTTTATTTTCTTCGTATGAAAATACAATTATTCCTATCTGATAAAGGCACAATCCTACACCTATTTCCACTTAATACCGCATCCACCACTTGGATACTGCACTTCGCTTACCGTTTCACCTGCCAATACGGCATCTAAAGCTGCTCTTAAGTCTTTTCCCGTAAGGGGCGTATCTGAATTTGGACGAGAATCATCCAAACGTCCCCGATAAGCCAACCTCATTTCGCCATCAAACACATAAAAGTCAGGTGTGCAAGCTGCATCATAAGCCTTCGCTACAGCTTGTGATTCATCATATAGATATGGGAAAGTAAATTCATTCTTTGCTGCATAATCCGTCATCTTATCTGGCGAATCTGCAGGATATCTTTCTACATCATTAGAGCTAATAGCTACTACATTTACTCCTTTTGCTTGATAATCCTTTGCCAAACGTGCTAATTCCTCTTCTACATGGATTACATAAGGGCAATGATTACAAATAAACATAATCAAGTTAGCCTTATCTGATTGAATATCTTGAAGGTTTATATTTTTTCCAGAAACGGTGTCTGGTAGTGTAAAACTTGGTGCAAGGGTTCCTAAAGGAAGCATGCTTGATTCCGTAAATGCCATTCTATTTTTTTATGTTTTAGTAAGTAGTTTATCCGAAACCGTACCTGCTGGCAGGCTGGAATTGGTATAATAAAATTTAGCCATAAGCAGACAGGTTCTAGCTTAATTACTTATACAAAAAAAGAGATGAATTGGTTTAGACAGAGGGAGAACTAAAATCAATTTCTGTATTATCTCCAATATTAAAGCTTTGCCGCATTCCGGTGATAGAGGTATCGTTACCAACCACCGATTTCTGCAATACAATTTCCTTTATATGAGCATAGTTACCAATAATCGAATTACGGATAATCGCTCTTTCAATTTTTGCATTGTTGCTAATCGTTACATGTGGGCCAATTACAGAATTTTCAATCTGACAATTTTCCCCAATACTGACAGGATGAATAATAATACTATTTGGATATTCAGGTAAATCCGTTGAGTCATAACCTGGACGATCAAGGAAGGTAGAGTTGGTTTCTAATAAAACTTCCTTAATTCCGCAATTAAACCAATTATCAACCTGTAGGGGGTCTATATGCACCCCTCCTTCCAACATTCTTTGTAAGGCATCTGTCAGCGGGTACTCTCCATTTGTACGAATATTATTTCTGATATTAAAATCCAGTGCCTCTATAAGGTGCTGAACTTCTTTGATTTTATAAATCCCCACCATAGCTAAGTCAGATTTGGGGATTTTTGGTTTTTCAGCCACGCGATTAGCAATGCCCTCTTTACTAATTTCTACCACTCCATACTCCCATGGCTTTTGCACTTTTTTAACGCCAACACAGGAGTGTTCGTGTGTAACAATTTTTCCAAAATCCGCATCAATGATCACATCTCCAAAGAAGATAAACACCTCTTCAGCCTCCGCAAAATGTTCTCTACTAATCCAAATGGCATGTGCAGAACCTAGTCGTTGTTCTTGCATGACAAACGACTTGTTCAAATTAGGATAGGCTTGCTCGACATAATTTTTAATTTTTTCACCAAGATATCCAATGATAAAAACAAAATCTCGGATACCTACATCCACCAACTGGTCAATGATGAAAGAAATAATGGGCTTTCCAGCAACCGGGATAAGTGGTTTAGGTTGGGTATAGGTCAGGGGACGAAGTCGGGTACCTGCTCCAGCTACCGGAATAATGGCTTTCATGGACAATAGGTTACTTTTTGTAATTATTACACTAAATGCATCCAAGATAAGCATATTTTCCTACACAAAAAAAGCCTTGCCCAAAATGGGCAAGACTTCAAAATTCAGACAATTAGCAATAAATCTTTATAGTTGATAGCTATTGGTTTATTGTTATTAGTTATTGATATAACTGTAAATAGTTCGCTAAAAATAAACCCATTGTTAACGACTAAGCATTAACTTCCTTGACAAATTATTGGTTATCCGTTATTGGTACTTTTAACACAAATAACCAAGAAGTACACTAACTAATTTCATTTAACATCCATTTATTACCCCTATGCGTTTTCAAATTTTGATTGGGACGTAAACCATTGGAATAATAAGGGTACAACAATCAATACTAATGTGGTAGAGGTCAATAAACCACCAATAATCGTCCAACCCATTGGTGCCCATAGTGAACCCCCATTTAGCGTAAGCGGCAATAACCCTAGTATGGTTGTAAGTGTAGTCATTACGATAGGTACAAACCTTACCTCTCCCGCTCTTTGTGCTGCTTCTCGAACGCTTGCTCCCTCCTCCATCAGTTTGTTAGCAAAATCTACTAATACAATAGAATTATTGATTGCGATCCCAATTAAGCTTGTCAAGCCAATAAAGGCGGTAAAAGAAAAAGGGATACCCATAATAAACAAGGCCAAAATAGAGCCAATCATTGCCAATGGCAGTGCCGTAAAGATGACTAATGGTTGTGTAAAAGAACGGAATTGAATAATCAGCACCCCAAAAATTAATAAAAGAGCTAATATCGAAGCAATTCCCATTCCACCAAAAGAATCATTTCTACTTTCAAGATCTCCCTTAAAAACATATGAATAGCCTTCTTTCCACTCCATTTGATCCAATTGCTCTTGAATAGTTGCAATGATAGGATCAAGCGTATAACCAAATTCTAAATCTGCCAAGACAGTTGCTGTACGATCCGTATTCAAATGGGTAATTTGACTTGGTGCCTGTGCAAATTCAATATCAGCCAACTGTTTTAATGGAATAAATCTGCCACTCATCGACTGCACACTAATTTTGTCAAAATCCTCTAAGGTAAATTGCTCCTCATAATCATACCGTAAAACTATATTAAAGTCATCTGCCTTTTTATCTCTATATTTTCCGACGACAGCCCCACTTACATACGACCGAATAGTTTTATCAATAACATAAATCGGTACGCCAAGCATATTTGCTTTATCGCGATTGATTTTAAAAAATAAATCCGTACTCTTTGTACGTGTTGGGTTATCTACATTAATTGTACCAGGCACACTGCGTACCACCTGCTCTATTTCTTTGGCGTAAGCCTGCAATTCATCTAGGTCATTCCCATAGATTTTGATAGCGACGGGTGCCTCAGATGGTGGACCTTGTACAAATTCTTTTAGGTCAATTCTTGCAGAAGGATAATTGGTAAATATAGCTCGCAACTCCTCTAAAAGCTCATAAAACCGCTTCACATTATAATCTTTTAAGACGACATACACTTCTCCAAAGGAGTTGGAATAGTTTCTAGAGGCAACATTGTAATAAATCCTTGGATTTCCATGACCGATATTGGCAGCAAAGTAGTCCACCTCATCATATTGGCTCAATATCTGTTCGACCTCTTTTACTACGGTATTGGTAGCATCTAAATTAGAGCCATTTGGCAAATTAATCGTAATTCTAAATTGTGGTTTTTCTGCCTTTGGGAAAAAACTTACCCCTACTAAAGGGAATAAACTGAATGCTCCTATCAAAACCAATCCAGCCAGAGCAACAGTAAGCGCTTTATTGTGGAAGGTCCAATTCATCATCTTGCGATACGCACCTTCAATAAAACGCTGCATTTGACGAAAAACCCAGGTCGTTTCTTGTCTACCTTCTTTCTTAGGCTTCAATATCCAGCTTGCCAAAAGTGGCGTAATCGTGACGGCAACTATGAATGAAGCAGTTAATGTTGCCACTACTGTAACAGGAAGTGCTTTGATGAAAGCACCAGTCGTCTCGGGCATCAAAATAATAGGAATAAATGCCAAAATAGTAGTCAAGGTCGCACTCGCAATCGGTGCGATCAACTGCTGTGTTCCGCTGATAGCTGCCTGTCGGGGAGAGTATCCCATAGCAAGAAAACGTTCGATATTTTCTGTAATAGCGATAGAGTTGTCTACTAGTAGACCTAGGGCCACTACCAAACCAGCGATAGACATTTGCTGCAAAGCAAAACCAGCCTGATCTACTACCCACAAACCCATTAAGATAGACAAAGGAATAGCCATCATAACAATAGATGCAGACCGAAAGCCCAAGGCCAAGAAGATGATCACGCCTACCAAAAGGATACCTTGTAGTAAATTCATCAAAAAGCCATCCACTCTTTCCTCTACCCCAAGTGATTGATCAAAGACATACTCTATGCGCATGCCTTCCGGCAAATCAAGAGAAGCTACTTTTTCTTTCACTGGATCTAGCACAGAAAAGATGTTATACCCTGCCTTTTGCTGAATATTAATGAATACACACTTTTCTTGCTTGTACCGTGCCATCCAACGCTCATCTTCATAATCAAAGTAGACAGCTGCAATATTTTTTAAGTAAACTAGCTTGCCTTCTACATTACCAACCACAGTATTTTTTATCTGCTCCAAGTCGTCATAAGAACCTGAAGTTTTGATATTAAATAACTTGTTTGATACCTTAATCGCGCCACCTGGAATGTTAGCATTATTACTTTGAATGGCTTGCTCAACACGATCCAATGAAATATTCATTTGAGTCATTTTCACTGGATTCAAAGCGATACGTACTTCTAGTTCTGGGAAAGCCTCTAAATCCACTTTCCTTACCCCCCCGATATTCTCTATCGCAGCTTCAATGCGTTCTGCTTCTGTTTTTAAAGCACTATAACTCGCCTTTTCAGCCACCAAGGCCATCTGCATTACAGTAACAGAATTGGTTGAAAATTGGCGAACATCCAATTGGTACAGGTCCGCAGGCAGCTCATTTCTTTTGCTATTCACTTGCCGCTGTACCTCATCAAACTTCTCATCTGCATCTACTCCAAAATCAAACTCTACTTGAACCACTGCTACACCGTCCTGTATTTGTGTTTTGATTTCTTTTAAATCATCTAATTCGTTGATTGCACCTTCAAGTATATCTACTACTTGACTTTCTACATCCTGCGGATTCGCACCTGGATAAACCGCAATTACCACTATATTAGGGATATCCAAGGCAGGGTCTTCTCTTTGGGGCATGCTCCAAAAGCTAGCCAAGCCCATGATAAGAAAGAAAGCAAAGGCGGTTAATGTAAATTGATAGTTTTTTATGGAAAACTGTGGAATATTCATTTTTGATTATTTTCAGTCGGGTACCTATAATTAATTATTCTCACTAAGCATTACCGATTCATTATCCTCGATATAGCCCACACCACTGATGATCACTTCATCACCAGCCTTCAAACCTCTCCCAATCAGCAACTGATCCCCTCTGAGCTTACTGATACTTAGCTTTGTCTTAATGGCTTTGCCATGATCAAAAATAAAGACCTCTCCCTCACTACCATTTCCACTTAATAAAGCATCAATAGGAATACTTAGCATAGAAGTTTTACTACTTCCATCAATATAAACCTGACCAATAAATCCATTTAATAAGCGTTTGCCATTCGGCTTCACCTCAATTTCTAGCTCATAAGTATTGGTGTATGGATCAGCCATACTAGCCACTTCTCTTACGGTGCCTTCAAATGCTTCGTTAGGATAAGCATCAAAGAAAACTTCTGCTGAATCTCCCAAGTTGATATGGATAATATCCTTATCTGTTACACTAACTTTGACTACTTGGGCCTTTTCTTTCGAAGCAAAAAACAACACAGGTGTACCTGGCCCTACCAATTCATTTACTTCTGCTACTTTGCGTAGAATGATACCATTTGCCGGTGCAATGATCTTAGAGTACGCTAGATTAAAACTGGCTACTTCTACATTTTGCTCCGCAAAAAGAAGGCCTTTCTTTGCTGCCTCTAATTGATTCTTTGCATTTTCCAATTGTACCTCCACATTCTCTAATTGCTCTAGCGTAGCTACACTATCTTGGTAAAGGCCATTCACATTTTTGTAATCTCTTTCTGCCAGTTGCAATGCTAATTTTGCATTCTCTACTTGGATAGCAGATTGTTCTTTGCCGATTGCAGCTTGTTGGTTCTGGGCTGCAATTTCATTTAAGGTCAATTCTGCTAATAATTGTCCTTTACGAACTTGCTGTCCCTCACTCACATAGATCTTTCGGATGATTCCACCGGTCTTAAAACTTAGTCTAGATTGTTCTTTTGATGCCAGTTGGCCAGATGCAAAAATGCGTGGACTGAATTCAACTGGCATTGCCCTGCTTGTTTTCACTTGGCGTGCAGGGATGGTTTGCGATGTTTGCGATGTTTTTGCAGCATCATCTGTACCACAGCTTATCAATACAAGTGCTGTACTTAGCAATAATGGAATGCTTTTGCGGATGATTAACATGATATATTGATTATTATTTCTTTCAATAATGGTGAATGACCGAGTCCAAACTTACCTACCACAAGTCGGTAGGGAATACGATATATTTTATCTTTGTTTTTATTCGCCCATTGCTCTTTCAAACTCGGCCAAGCAGATTTGGTATTCATATTTGGCAATATTTTGTTTCTGCTCTGCAGTGGTCTTTTGTGTTCTCGCATTCGTCCACTCTACCAAGTTAGCTTGGCCTTGGCTATACTTTTTTTGCACAAGCTTGAATGCTTTTTGTGCTGCATCTTCTTCGGCTTTCGCCAAATCAATACTTTTAGTAGCTGCTTCCAAGGCATAAAAAGCACTGACCACTTGCAGGCCAATTTGTTGTTTAGTCGCTTCCTTTCTTTTGAACAGCTCTTCCTTTTCAATCTGTGCCTGCTGTGTTTTAGCTTTTGTAGTCCAATCGAATAAATTCCAATTCATTAGTACTGAACCTAACATATAATCAGCATCCTTATCCAAATTGTAATTCACGCCTTGCACTCCATAATCTACTGCTAATGCTAGTTCAGGAAGGAAGTTACTTTTACTCAGTTTTACATTTTGATCTGAAGCTGCGATGGCATAATTCAACTGTTGGAACTCAGCTCTTTGCTGAAAAGCTTGATTTCGTGCTTGGCCAACTGCAATAGCAGTCTTTGGCAATTGTTCCTCAGTCAATAATTGAATTTCTGCATCGTAGTCTTTATTCAACAAGAAATTGAAGTAAGCTTTGGCTACTTTTTCATTCTTTTGTGCCTCTGCCAATTGCTGTTCGATTGATTTCACTTCTGCTTCCGCTGCATAGACTTGGTCTATTGTTACTTTATTATTGCGATGTAAACTCTGTGTTGTGCGCAGATTCTCCTTCACTAAATCCAAAGTACTTTCAAAGATGAGTACCGCTTCTTTTGCTTTCGCAAAATTGAAATAGCCTATTTTAACTTCTTTTACTAATTCCTTCTTATATACTTCTACAGAAATTTGTTCGGCTTCCGCCAAATTCTCCCGAATGCGGTGCCCGTGCATAATAGCAGAATTAAAAATCGGCATAGCTACTCTAACAAAGGTTTCTTGTTCTGTTGTTCTTAAGAAGTTGACAGATTGGTTCTCTACAGCCGGATATTCAGGAATAGTGGGATAATCAGGAATGCTTGCTTCACTTACATCATTGAGCAAGTTCAAATTATTATATACTGGATTCATTAAATCCCCAATGGGAAAATCAATGGTTCGGCCACCTTGTGCAAAAGAAAAACGAGCATTTAGCGAAAGCGAAGGAAAATAATTTCCTTTTGCCTCCTTTAATGCGGCCAGACTTTTTTGATAAGAAAGTTGCTTCTGCTGTAGAGCAATATTCGACTGTAGTGCTTCTACTACATATTGATCAAGGTAGGAGTGCTGTGCATTCACTACCGAAAGAGCTATCGTGAAAATGATCAAGATGTGGGTGATTCTATTCATACTTACTTTACTTTATGCTTTTTGATATTCTGATATATAGCGAAAAACAAACTTAGATCCTTGTTTCATTAACAAAAACTGTTGTGGTATCTTTCATGCCCACCTCCTACTTTACAAACTTCCATAAAAAAGAAAGGAGTATTGAACTAAAAACATTAGATTGTCATTTCTGAGCAGTGGTTTGTCGTTTCAATCCATTGAATTGAATTCTGTGAAACTTGGTTCCAAAAACGTATTTTTATTAAAAATAAGCGTCCAGACTTAGCACTTTGGAAGTATTTTATCCATTTTTTGTATCCTGAACGGACAACATGCTAGCGAACGGATTAGAATAGGAATCGGTGAGAATGATTTTTGAAGCTTTTAGCGAAAGCGACTCTTGCAGTCTTTTATACAAGTAGGCTTTCAATTCTTCTTCCTTTTCCGTTGTTTCCATCCAAAAAACGACATAAATATTTTCTTTTTCTTGGCTTAATTGATAAACTCGCGTCCAGTACTTCCAGGTTTCAAATCCTGGCCACCACTTACCTACTATTGGAAACAAATGTCGATACATCCACTTTCGACGATAGTAAAGATAAATTACTCGAAATAGCCGCAGGCTATCTTCTATTTTTTGAACAATTTGTTCAGCTAGTATTTCAGGAGCCTCCCTAATGCGATCCATTGGGTCGCTAAGTTGCCATTCATTTCTAATTTTATAATTTTTAACTTCGAAGAGGTATAACTCTCTTTTATTACGAATTGCAAGAAAATCGATGCCTTTGAGCCCTGTCCCTGCCAGTATTTTGTAATACTTATGGCTATCATATTTTCGGATGTTCCAGTTCCCTTCAAATTTAAACAGCAAGCCACTTTCTTCAAATATCATAATGATGAGGATTAAGTATTTGTACGTATTTCAGTTTTTGGTATTGGATGAAGACTCTTTACATATTCACTAGGCGTCATTCCTGCAGTTTTCTTAAAGATGGCATTAAAACTAGACTTAGAGTTAAACCCAGCTTCATAAGCTAATGCCAAAAGCGTATATTGCTGTAAATCTCTTTCTTGCACCAATTGCTGAAAAGCTTTCACTCTATAATTATTGATAAAATCGAAGAAATTCTGGTTGAACTGTTCATTTACCAGCTGAGAAAGATGGTTGACAGGCATATTCATTCGTTGTGCCAACTCTGCAATCGTAATCTTAGATGCTAGATAAGGTTTTTCCGCCATCATAAAATTCTGTAGGCGTTCTTCGTATGCTTTTGCTTTATCTGCACTTAAAGAAGAGGATTGATATTTAATGGTTTCTTCCTTTCCCCTTATCGGAACTAATATTCGCTCTACTTCCCGATCCATAAATACCCCTTGAAAACGCAAACCATAAATCCCTAAATAAATCATGCAAGCAATTAGAATGATAAATGCAGCCTGAAAACCTATATCTTCTCCAACAATTTGGAAAAAATTATGTGCTAACACCTCAAAGATTAAAAAAGCTACCCATACCAAGCCTTCTCCCCAGAGAAAACGATTTAGCCACGCTAAACTCACTTCTTCCTTATAAGAGAACTTTGTTAAGATATAATTCTCATGCCGTTTTAATAAACGAAAAGAAGCAAAAAGGTAATAAGGGAAAACACCAAAAAACATCCCATAGTAAACAACTTGATACCATAACGGATTTGCTCCTTCTATAATTTGAGTAGTCAATAATTCTTGTTTTGCACGATCTTGTATAAAAAAATTAAAACCAAACAAACACATGACCATCAGGAAAGGAACAAAGGAGATCCAATTTTTCCACTTATAAAAATCAACATAGCCAGTAGAAGCAGACTTGGTATATAGATAAAATATGGGTAAAACTAAATAGGCCATGTAAAAGGAGGCAAAGGTCAAAATAGGAGAAAATAAGTGTAGTTCGTCATGATAATTATAAAAAATAATCACCAAAAACATCAGTAGTAATTCCAGGCTTAATAAATAGTCCGCTTGCTCACGCTTCTTTTTCAACCAAATCAAAAAAGATAAGGTCAAAACCTGAGAAGCACCAATGGTAATTATCGTTTGCAAGAGCATTACTGAACGTTTATCAAAGCTATTATTTGATATAAGGGATGAAGTGCCATTTTCTAGCTTAAGTAGTTTGTCCGAAACCGTGCCTGCCGGCAGGCTGGAATTGGTAAAATGAAACTTCAGCCACAGGCTGACAAGTTTACGTTCGCACAAAAATCATGCGTAACTTTCCTTTTGTCTGTTACTTATAATTATCGAATGAACAATTTTATTGTACATGCAATTTGTCTAGGCAATTACTACTTATTAGGCTATAATTTATTTATAATTCTCATTTGAGACAAAGTATTTCAAGAAAAAGTATACTAGATGTTTTAACTTTATATGGATTGACCTATTCTATTTTATATAAGTTGTGAGACTCTATTATTGCTCGAACAATTTTTTAGGTCTAGAAATAGCATCACCTAATTATGAAAAAGTTAACTGTTATCTCCTTCCTTCTTTGCTCACTTTTTGTCCTCAAAGGACAAAAAATAACTACAACGGGTAGAACAGCATCAGCTATACCTGGGCCACCTCCTTCTTCTGTCCGAACTATGGCCGAATGGGAAGAGGTACAAGCCTTGATCATTACTTGGACGACTGCACCAGAAACATTAACAGAAATTGTTCGGCATGCTGTTCATGAATGTAAGGTACTCATTGTAACGGACAACCCTATTTCTGTTATCAACCATTTGCAAAATGAAAACATTCCCTTAGATAATATTGATTTACTAAATCAAGCTTTTAACAGCGTTTGGGTTAGAGATTATGGCCCTTGGACGGTCTATGGCAATGATATCGAATCTAATCAGATGATTGACTGGATTTACAACCGCCCAGAAAGGGTTGCAGATGATACTATACCAAGGAGTATATCCGCTTATTTTGAATTGGATCACTATGAGGCCATCCAATCACCACTCGATTGGATTCATGCTGGAGGGAATCATTTAACGGATGGCACAGGAACTGCTTTTTCTTCTAGTTTGGTTTTGGATGAGAACCCTTCCAAATCAGTAAGTACATTAGATTCAATCGCAAAGGTTTATTTGGGTATTGATCAATATCACAAACTACAAAAACTCCCTTTTGATGGTATTCATCACCTAGATATGCATATGCGTTTTTTAGATGAAGAAACCTTATTAATTGGACAATATCCTGAAGGGGTTGCTGATGGACCACAGATAGAAAAAAATATCCAGCAGATATTAAGTACGCTTACTGCACCTTCTGGCCAGCCTTATCAAATTATTAGGATTCCTATGCCAGAAGATCAATTTGGCAATTTTCCTGATGAGGAAAGCTTTGCTCCCTGCCGCAATGCGCTACGTGAGTATGGCTGCTTACGTACCTACACCAATTCGCTTTTTATCAACAACATGATTCTTGTTCCTATCTATGATCATCCCTTAGACGAGCTTGCTTTAAGCATTTACGAAGAGCAATTACCTGGATATAATGTGGTGGGTATCAATTGTAATGAAATTATTCCAAGGGTAGGAGCATTACATTGTATCACCAAACTAGTAGGTTCTGATGATCCATTGTGGATTGCTCACAGTCGTTTTCGAGATACTTATCATAATTCGGCAAATTATCCAGTTACCGCTACCATTAAACACAAAACTGGAATAAATAGGGCCCAATTGTACTACCGCCTAGTTGGACAAATCGATTATCAAATCGTAGAAATGCAATTGATCAATGATTCAGAAGATCTATGGTTGGCAAACATTCCAGGGCAAGCAGAAGGCTCGAGTATTCAATACTTCATCGAAGCGGAATCCAATTCCGAAAAAATACAAAGACGCCCGATGGTAGCACCAGAAGGGTATTTTGAATTTGAGATTAAAGCCAACCATACTGCTCCTGAAGCTGATTTTTTTGTATTTCAAGACGAAGCTTGTGCCGATCAAACTATTCAGTTTACTAGTCAAATTACAGGAATAGCCAATCAATACAATTGGTCATTCCCAGGTGGCACACCTGCTAGCAGTACTCTTCCTAACCCTCAGGTAAGCTATACTACTGTCGGTAGCTATAACGCAAGTTTGACGGTAAGTAATGCCTATGGATCTACTACCCTTAGTAAGGATGCTGTGGTAGAAATTTTGGCGGAAGCCTCCCCTCCATTCTTTGAAGGGTTTGAAGGAACACTCGATAGATGGAAGATTAGCAATCCTACATTTGACAAAACTTGGCAGTCTAGCCCTGCTGGAAATTGCACGGGCAAAACGATACGAATGGATAATTACACCCAAACAAGTTGGGGTACTAGTGACTACTTGAGCACAAGAGTGGACTTATCTGATCTAGAGGAGGTGTACCTCACCTTTGACATAGCCTATGCGCTTTCCAATGCACACGGCAACAGACGAGAAACCTTAGCTGTTAAGGTAAAAACTTGTGATCATCAAACGCATATTGTTTACAGCAAAAATGGGCAAGATTTAGCTACCGATAATAACAGTAATACTTTTTTTATTCCAAATGCTTGTGGAGACTGGCGAACTGAAACGATAAACTTAAGTGAATTTGCAGGTCAATCCGTTGAATTGATTTTCGAAAATATGGGAGATGCCGGGAATTTCTTATATCTCGATAATATTGACTTTATAAGCCCTCAAATTCCGAATCAAGCTCCTAGTATTGATCTTATTGCCCCACAATCAGGAAATATTCCTTTAGCTATATTGGAACCCATCAGTCTTGTGGCGAATACTTTTGATACTGATGGATATGTAGATTATGTAGCTTTTTATGTAAATGGAGACTCTGTGGGAATGGCAGAAAGTGAGCCTTTTGAACTGGATTATCTATTCCCTGATTTTGGATCCTACACAATTAGTGCAAAAGCAGTGGATAATGATGGTAGCTCAACTTTAAGTGCGAATGTAAATATTGATCTTCAACTAGTGGACGCCCTTACTTTTCTTATTGATTCTCCTTTTTTAATTAACACTTTCCCCACACCTACTAAAGCAAGCCTTTTGGTTAACATTTCCGCTCCTCAGCCTGCTACACTAAGCTATGGCATCTTCGATGTCGCGGGCAAAGTCATTGAACAAGGAGAATGGAACATTCAAGAGGGAAGGCAAAAGTTACAACTAGATGTCAATGATTTAGCTTCAGGTATGTATGGCCTAGCTGTATACCATGAAACCCAATTAGTCAGTCGCCATAAAATTGTGATTTGGTAATGCCAACAGACTTAGACGAAATTCAAGATACACTCAAACAGTTCATTCAGCAACATAGTCCTCCGCTGAGAATTCAAAAGGATACAAAGGAAAACTTTGAATGTTCTGGCAATGTAGAATGCATGCAAGGAAGGAAAAAGGTAGATGGCATGTACTTTGCTAGTATTATCCCTAAACCAAAGGATATTCGGCTTTACTTTTTTCCGATTTACACACATCCAGAGGCTTTCCTATTATCTGATGATCTCAAAAAATGCTTAAAAGGAAAGAGTTGTTTTCATATCAAAAAAATGGATGAGCAACTAGCACAAAAAATTAAAGAGATGATCGATCAAGGCGTAAGTGTCTATAGAGAAAATCAACTATTGGAATAGTTAATGGTATAAGGGTAAACTGTGGAGTTCAACCATTACACTTTTATACCATTTCCATTTATCTTATTCCCTCCTTTCCTGTCTTTTAGAAGCAAAAGAGATAGTTTTCTGTAATCTATAAAAAAGTAGATGTTATTTTGAGGAAAATTTAGGTTTATGAAGAAACATCTACTATCATTATTAGTCCTTTTGCTTAGTCTACAGCTTTTTGCGCAAGAGCCCCTTCCGCATTATGCAACAGAAGAGGAAAAAAGCATATTCAAAGATTATGTACAGCAACAAAGTCAACAACGTAATGTTGCTGAACCACCACCTTTCGAAGTGCGCACGATGGCCGAGTGGGAAGAAATCCAAGCTTTAGTGATTACTTGGACTGGATTTACTGAAATATTAACAGAAATTGCTCGTGCAGCGGTAGAAGAATGTACTGTTTTGATTGTAACCAATAACCCTGCAAACACACAAGCACAATTGGAAGCCGCTAATGTACCATTAGACAATATCGAATTTATTCAAGAAGGATTTAATTCTATCTGGATTAGGGATTATGGCCCTTGGACAGTCTATGGCAATGACGTTGATAGCCTGGTATTAGTCGATTGGATTTACAATCGTCCTCGTCCTCTAGATGATGAAATTCCATTAGTGGTAGCCAATCACCTTGACCTACCTATCTATGAGGCGACATCAGAACCTTACAACTGGGTGCATACGGGTGGCAATCACTTAAGAGATGGGATGGGAACAGCTTTTTCATCTGACTTAGTCTTTGATGAAAATCCAGATAAGACCGAAGAAGAGATCGATAATATTGCAGCGGAATTCCTGGGTGTAAATCGTTATATCAAGCTTCCTAAACTTCCTTACGATGGTATTTCTCACCTTGATATGCACATGCGTATTATTGATGAAGAGACTATCATTATTGGTGAATACCCAGAAGGAGTAGCTGATGGACCTCAGATTGAAGAGAACATCCAATACATCAAAGCGAATTTCCAAACGCCTTTTGGCAATGAATATAATATCGTAAGAATTCAGATGCCCCCAGATCAGTTTGATCGCTACCCTGATGAAAATGGTTTCTACAGAACATTCACCAATTCTTTGTTTATCAATAAAACGATCATTGTACCTATTTACGAAGAGCAGTACGATACAACAGCATTGCGTATCTATGAAGAAAATCTTCCTGGTTACAATGTCGTAGGAATTGACTGTAATGATATCATTCCTTCCTTAGGTGCATTACACTGTATCACAAAGTTAGTAGGTGCTAACGATCCACTTTGGATTGCGCACCCAAGAATTAGAGATACCTACAACACAACAGATACGCATTTAGCGAAAGCGATCATTAAACATAAAAGTGGTATTGAAAATGCTACTTTGTACTACCGCCAAGCACAAGAACCAGCATACACAGCAGTAGATATGGTATTGGTAGATGCGAATGAAGACCTTTGGGAAGCAAGTATTCCTGCACAAAGTGCGGGTACTGAAATCCACTATTATATTCACGCAACTGCCCATTCTGGAAAAGAGCAGCTAAGGCCCTTGGTAGCACCAGAAGGTTACTTCAAATTCGAAGTACTAGAGGTAACAACCTATCCAACTGCTCAATTCTTTGCAACTAGCACAGTTGCTTGTACTGATTCTCCAATTGAGTTTAAAGATGACTCTGAAGGTTTCGTAGAATCATGGGCGTGGGAGTTTGAAGGTGGTACGCCAGCGACTTCTACAGAGCAGAATCCTGTAGTAACATTTGCCGAGCCAGGCACCTATACCGTGACACTAATTACTACAAATAGCATCGGAGCAACTTCTTCTACACTAGAAGAATATATCACTATTCTAGATGATGGGGTTATCCCTGATTATGAAGGCTTTGATGATTTCTCAGCAGATATCTGGACCGTAGAAAATCCAACGAATGATGGTGCAGAATGGACGATTGGTGATACCCCACTTTGTTATGATCAGGCCATTTCATTAGACAACTTTAATACAGATACCAGAGGAACTTCTGACTTTATCAATTCAAGAATCAAGCTTAACAACTTAGGGCCTGTAGAATTATCTTTTGATGTGGCTTATGCCCCTTACAATGATAATTTCTTTGATGGACTGCGTATTTCTGTTACTGATTGTGATGGTGTCACTACGGTTGTTTATGATAAAGCAGGTGCAGAATTAGCAACCGCTGCTGCTACTACAGACGCCTTTGTCCCGAGCTGTGAAGATTGGCGTCATGAAGTAGTCGATTTATCTGATTTTTCAGGACCAGTTAGCATCCAAATTGAAAACAGAGGTGGTTATGGCAATATCTTATATTTGGACAATGTAGATTTTGCAAGTCCTGTTTTAGCCAATGCTGCGCCAAATGTAGCTATTACTGCGCCAGCGGATGGCACGACTTACTTAAACGATTTACCAAATATTACCATTGATGTGGATGCTAATGACTCGGATGGTAATGTACAGATGGTAGAGTTATTCGTAAATGGAGAATCGATTGGTACAACGAACGAATCTCCTTATAGCTTTGGATATACCATTCCTGAATTAGGTGAGTATGAATTAGTAGCTACTGCAATAGATAACTTAGGTGAGGCATCTACTTCTTCAACTGTAACTGTTATCGCAGATGAAGAGACGAATGCAACAGAAGTTTTCAGAGAATTGGGGATTGAGGTATTGCCTAATCCAGTAAGCGATATTTTAAAGCTTCGCCTTCTGCCTTTTCAGCAGACAGGTTCGGCAAATGCTAATAACTATCGTTACCAACTGTCAAATAGCCTTGGTCAAGAAATTTTCAAAGGCCGTTTAGAAATTAATCAGCAATCACTTTACGAAATAGATGTTAGGCCATTAGCTGTTGGCAATTATGTGTTAAGCATATTTGACGAAGCTGGTAAAACGCATAGTATGATTATTGAGGTGATCCGATAGTTTTGGACGCAGAGATATTAGAGATATAAAGTTCGGGGAGGATTATAGCTTAGTTGTTATCATCCTCTTCTTTTTATTAGACTTTATTCTAAATAATTTTGTACGGCAAAAAACTTGCCTTTTGCCTCCACTCTGCGTCACGTCCTCACCTTAATAGCTTTGGCTATTAGATTCCGGGCGTTTCTTGATTAGAAACAAAATTCTGCGCTTTTTTCTCATAAAACTATTTTAGAATAAAGTCTATTTATTAACTTCATAGGCGACATTTTTAACTTCCTATTTTAGCACAACATTGACTCAACCTTTGAAACTAGATTAGTATGAGAACTTATCTTTTATTGTTTTGCCTCTTGGGGCTACTCAACATGGATTTGTATGCCCAAAATAAGGCTTATGACGAAACACTCTTTGGAGGTATGGAATGGCGTTTAGTGGGGCCATTTAGAGGAGGGCGTGCCGGCACGGCAGTCGGTGTAAGCGGAAAGCCAAACTTATATTACATGGGTACTGCAGGTGGTGGTGTTTGGAGAACACAAGATGGCGGTAATACTTGGGAATGTATTTCAGATGGCTACTTTGGCGGATCAATCGGTGCGGTCGCTGTCGCGGAAAGTGATCCTAATGTTTTATATGTAGGTGAAGGAGAGCAAACGGTACGTGGTAATGTTTCTTCTGGCCGCGGATTATGGCGTTCTACTGATGCAGGAAAAACGTGGGCTTCTATCGGTCTAAAAAACTCGGAGCATATCGGAAGAATACGGGTACATCCACAAAATCCAGACGTAGTCTATGTAGCGGCTATGGGTAATCTATGGAAACCTAATGAAGAAAGGGGAGTATTTCGCTCTAAAGATGGCGGAAAAACTTGGGAAAAGATTCTTTACGAAAGTGATAAAGCAGGGGCAGTAGATATTATCCTAGACCCCAACAATCCAAGAATTATTTACGCAAGTACTTGGCAAATTAAGAGAAATGGCTATAGAATGGATAGTGGAGGCCCTGGTTCACAGCTATGGAAAAGTACAGATGGCGGTGATAATTGGGTGAAGCTTACGCAAAATCCTGGTTTGCCGAAAGGCACCTTAGGCATCATTGGTATAACCGTATCTCCGGTCAATTCAGAAAGATTATGGACGATCATTGAAGCAAAAGATGGAGGCGTATTCCGCTCAGATGATGCTGGAAAAACGTGGCAAAAAGTTAATCAAAATAGAGCCCTCAGACAAAGAGCATGGTACTACTCTCGCATCTATGCAGATTCTCAAAATGAAGATATCGTATATGTATGTAATGTAGGTTTTTGGCGATCCAAAGATGGCGGCAAAAACTTTGAATCTATTGCTACTCCACATAGTGATCATCATGACTTATGGATTGCACCAGAAGATAATCAAAGAATGGTTGTTGCAGATGATGGTGGTGCGCAGGTTTCCACCGATGCAGGAGACAACTGGACAACTTACCACAATCAACCTACTTCACAATTCTATCGTGTAAGTACTGATAAGCACTTCCCTTTCCGAATTTACGGTGCACAGCAAGATAATAGTACCATTCGTATTAATCACAGATCAAGTGGTTCATCTATTTCGGAGAGTGATTGGGAACGATCAGCAGGAGGTGAAAGTGCACATTTAGCACCAGACCCTAATAATCCAGATATTGTTTACGGCGGCACCTTCAAGGGATACATGATGCGTTTGGATCACAGTACAGGGCAGTTGCGCTCTACCAATGTATGGCCTTATAATCCAGCAGGTTCTGGAGTAGAGGTGATGAAATACCGCTTCAACTGGAACTATCCAGTTTTCTTTAGTCCTCATGATTCTAAGAAGCTATATGCCACTTCAAATTTTGTGCATGTTACCTATAACGAAGGTCAAAGCTGGGAAGTCATTAGTCCTGATTTGACTCGAAATGAGCCAGCAACCTTATATTCTTCAGGAGGACCAATTACACAGGACAACACAGGTGTCGAATATTATGGTACTATTTTCGCAGCAACAGAAAGTCCTTTAGAAGAAGATGTCATTTGGACAGGATCAGATGATGGATTGGTTCATGTAACTCGAGATGGTGGGAAGACATGGACAAATGTCACACCTCCGATGTCTCCTAAAAATAATATGATGAACTGTATCGATGTGCATCCTACTAAAAAAGGAACAGCTTACGTAGCGGCTACTGCTTATAAATTTGGCGATTATACCCCCTATTTATTTAAGACTGATAACTACGGTAAATCTTGGAAACTGATTACCAATGGTATCCCAAGTACCTATTACACTCGTGCTATTCGTGCGGATAAAACACGCGATGGATTATTATATGCAGGGACGGAGTGGGGAATGTTTATCTCTTTTGACGATGGTGCGAATTGGCAGGTATTCCAGATGAATTTACCTATTGTAGCTATCCGTGATTTGCATGTACGAGACAATATGTTGATTGCAGCAACGCATGGTCGCAGTTTTTGGATGATTGACGACCTATCGCCACTGCATCAGTTAAGTGACGCTGTCGCTAAAAAAGGCTTCCATCTGTATCAGCCTAAGCCAGCTTATCGAATGGCACAATCTGGCAGTTGGGGCAGACCCAATATGAAGCTAGTAGGTGAAAATCACCCGAATGGGGTACTCTTCAATTTCTTTGTAAAAGAAGTAGATGAAAAGACAAAAGCTACGCTTGAAATCATGGAAATGGATGGTGATATCATCAAAACCTATAAAAACAAATCCAAAAAACGCGGTGAAAAATTAAGCGTAAATAAAGGTGGTAACCGTTTTGTTTGGGATATGCGCTATGCTGGCTTCAAAGATTTCCCAGGTATGGTATTGTACTCTTCTCCAAACCGTGGCCCTAAGGCTGTACCAGGTAAATACAAAGCTCGTTTGACAATCAATGATAAATCAGTAGAACAAACCTTCGAAATTATATCTGATCCAAGGTTAAAAAACACAGCGGAAGATTATCAAAAACAGTTTGATTTCTTGGTAAAAGTAAGGGATAAAGTCAGCGAGGCGCACCAAGCTATCAGAGATATTCGCTCGGTACGCAAAGATATCAAATACCTAAAAGATAAATTAGGTAATGAAGAGCAATACCAGCCTGCCATCAAACTGGCAGAGAAATTAGATAAAGAGATGACCATCATCGAAAATAATATTCACGAAACACGTAATCAGAGTCGTCAAGATCCACTCAACTTTGGTATTCGCATCAACAACCACTTAGCCTTTTTATTAGCAGACCAGCAGAGAGGAGATTTCCCTCCTACTGATCAAGCAGAGGCTGTTCGTAAAGAACGTACCGCCGCTCTAGATAAGGAGCTAAATACGCTCCATCAACTAATGAAAGAAAAGCTAGGTGATATCAATAACTTGCTCGAAAGCAAAGGGTTTAAGTTATTGAATGGTAGAGTGGAAGAAGTGAATTAGATTATTTTGACCATAATAAAAAGAGATTGCTGTAAACAAAAGCAATCTCTTTTTATTTTTCATGATAAATTGAATTCATGAATCTTAAATACCTCCTCGGCGTTCCACTTATCATTCCCTGTCTGCCTATTCTTTACCTTCAAGGTAAACGCATTCGTAAAGAAGTACCAGAATTACCAGAGGCCGTTCAACCATATGGATTAGCAATACCTCGCAAGCAAAATTTAGATCGCCCATTCCGATTAATTACCCTTGGAGAAAGTACAATTGCAGGCGTAGGTGTACAGACTCATGAAGAAGGATTTTCAGGTACTATTGCGAAAGAACTTGCACAACAATTAGAGCGCCCGGTAAGCTGGAAGGTTTATGCAAAAAGCGGCTATACTGCCAAAAGAAAAGCATTCAAATTAGTACCCCTTATTGAAGAAAAAGAAGTTGACCTCATATTGATTGGTACGGGTGGGAATGATGCATTTCATTTGAATACACCGCGTGCGTGGCGCCAAGCCATTCGTAAACTAATTCAATCTATCAGGGAGAAATTTCCAAAAACACCACTTGCATTTCTGAATATGCCTCCCATTAAAACCTTTCCTGCTTTCACTTCTTTAATCAAATTTTCTATCGGAAATTTAGTAGAGATTCTAGGAGAAGAGTTAGAAAAAATCACGAATGCCTACCCAAAAGTTTATTACAACGCAGAAATTATTTCGCCGAAAGGCTGGCCACAAAAGTTAGGCATAGAAGCAGCTGAAAATGATTTCTTTAGTGATGGTGTACACCCCTCTAAACTAACTTATCAACTTTGGGCTAAAGATTTTTGCCAATATATGCTAAAAGAAAAAGAATTGTGGCACACATTGAAAGAGTAAAACAAACGCCCACTAGTATTCAAGAACAAAAGTTAGCCACTATATTAATCGTAAACCGAATCAATTATACTACAGTAGAAATCGTCGACTTTGACAAATCCAAATATATAATGGAAGAACAAGCACACCTCAGTGCAAACTCATCCTAGAAGATGAAAGAGACGAAAGTAGCCTTTCAGGTAATTAACTCCTAGAGAAATTGACTAAAAGCGGTAATGGCGAAATCAAAAATATTGAGCTAAATCACTTTCCTTCTTTGGTGAAGAAATGATCATCGATAAATATTTTATTCAAAAAATTATTAAGTAGACTGTCCGAAACCGTGCCTGCCAGCAGGCTGGAATTGACACAATAAAATTCAGCCATAGGCAGACAGGTTTTTATGTTCGCTTAAAACCATGCGTAACTTTAGTGTCATCAGTTACTTATAATTTTTGAGTAAACAATTTTATTGTATAAGCAATTTTGTCTAGGCAATCATAATTGAGTGACCTGATACCTTTACAAAACTTCCATAATAGACAAAGCATGGACAAGTAAAAGATGCTCTATAAAAAACAAGAAAGCCCCATCCGATAGGATGAGGCTTCTATATTCTTGGATAAGCAGTTAAAGCTTATTCTTTGTCATCTTCCTGAGAAAGTTGATCTTTCAACTGAGAGAATACATCCAGATCTCCTAATGTTGATTTCTCAATAGAAGATTGTTGTTTCTTAACAGCTTTAGAAGTTTGATTTCTCTCTTCGTTACGCTGCTTTTTCACTTGCTCATCTGCTTCTCTGCGAATATCTTCTAAGTAACGTAAGTGAGAAACTAAGATACGCTTGTCATCTCTGTTAAACTCAATTACTTTTACTGTTAATACCTCATCAACTTCTGCAAGTGTGTTATCTTCTTTACGTACATGCTTAATTGGAGCAAATGCTTCTAAACCATAAGGTAGCTGAACGATTGCGCCTCTGTCGTCACGACGTAAGATAGTAGCTTCGTGATAAGAACCAACTGGGAATACGTTTTCGAATGTATCCCATGGATTTTCTTCTATTTGCTTATGACCTAGTGATAATTTACGATTGTCTTTATCAATCTCTAAAATCACGATGTCGATATCGTTGCCTACTTTCGTAAACTCAGATGGGTGAGCAAAACGTTTTGTCCAAGATAAGTCAGAGATGTGAACCATACCTCCGATACCTTCTTCCAATTCAACGAATACCCCGTAAGGAGTAAGGTTTTTCACCTCACCTGTGTGACGGCTATCCACTGGGAAGCGATCTTCGATATCACTCCATGGGTCTTTAGATAATTGCTTAACAGATAGAGACATCTTACGATCTTCTCTGTCGATAGTAACGACCTTTGCTTCGTATTCTTGACCTAACTTGAAGTACTCACGAGCATTGATTGGCTGGTTGCTCCATGTAACCTCAGAAACGTGGATCAAACCTTCAACACCTGGCAAGATTTCAAGGAATGCTCCATAATCTTCGATGTTAACGATCTTACCTTTAACTGTAGATCCTTCTTGGATGGCTGCATCCAATACTTCCCATGGATGTGGTTGTAATTGTTTTAAACCAAGAGAGATACGCTTCTTGTTCTCGTCAAAGTCAAGCACTACAACGTTAATCTTCTGGTTCAATTCAAGTATCTCATTTGGATGGCTGATACGGCCCCAAGAGATATCTGTGATATAAAGCAGACCATCTACACCACCAAGATCTAAGAATGCACCGAAGTCTGTGATATTCTTCACTAAACCTTCTAGTACCTGACCTCTTTCTAAGCTAGCAATGATAGCTTCACGCTGCTCTGCTAAATCGCTTTCGATTAATGCTTTGTGTGATACAACGGCGTTCTTGATAGCTTCGTTAATCTTCACTACTTTGAATTCCATTGTTTTACCAACGTATGAATCGTAATCGATGATAGGCTTGATATCGATCTGAGAACCTGGTAAGAATGTTTCCAAACCACCTGCATCTACGATCAAACCACCTTTTGTCTTGCTAATAACAAGACCTTTGATTACTGTTCCATTTTCGTAAGAGTCTACAATTCTTTCCCAAGCACGTAATAACTTCGCTTTTCTTCTTGAAAGAATCAATTGCCCTCTGATGTCTTCTTGTTGTTCAACGTAAACATCAACTAAGTCACCAACTGCTAAATCAGGAGTGTCTCTAAATTCAGAAAGAGAAACTAAACCATCTGACTTAAAGTTAATGTCCAATACAACATCACTAGTGCTGATTGCCGTTACTTTACCCGAAACGATTTCGTTTTCGATCACATCACGTAAAGTAGACTCATACTGCTCTAAGTACTGCTTAGATTCCTCTTCAGAGTAAGCTGCACTGTGCTTATTTCCAACAGACCAGTTGAAATCATCATGTGCACCACCAACTTGTACCTCTTCTAGTACGATTGGCTCTTCTTCACCTTCTTCAGTTGCTTCCTCTGCAGCGGCCTCAGCTGCCTTTGCAGCTTCTTCTACTGTTTCAGTAGCAGCCTCCACTGCTTCTTCTGCAGCTTCTTCTACTGTTTCTTTTACCTCTTCTGTAGTCTCTTCAACTTTTTCAGCTGCATTTTCTACAGATTCAGGAGTGTTCTGCACCTCCTCTTCTTGTGGATTTTTGTTTTCTTCAGACATAAAATTTTCCTCCTTGGGTTTAATTTGCGAAAGGCAAATGTTTAATGAACTAATTTTTTAAGCGCCGCAAAGGTAAAGCAATTATTTGAGTAAAGGAAGTAAAATTGATTGAAAACAAGGGATTTAGATCATTTTTTTTAAATCACACCCTATTATCCTAAAAAATCATTCAGCTTATTTAAGATATTGATATTTCACTAGTTTTTAGATGGCGTACATGGCTTATCTTTTCGCTGCTTGCTCTTATACCCCAAATCGGATGATAAAAAGACTGTAGGGAAAAATTAAAAAGAGTAGAGAATTTTGCGAATCCTAGCCAATCTTCCTCTTTCTTTTAAAATGTAAGTGAAAAGCGGTAAATTGTTCCCTTTCGATACGAACTCTTAAACCAATTGGCCCTTTAACCAATTGAATAAATAAATTAATAACGGTAAACGAAAATGAGTGAGCAACGTCCTTGGCTAAAAAATTATCCTAAAGGGATACCAGCAAACATTGATCCAGATGCCTATCCTACCTTAGTAGCGATGTTTGAAGAAACATTTAAAAAATATGCCAAAAGGCCAGCATTTAGTTGTATGGGCAAAACACTTAGCTATGAACAAGTCGACAAGCTATCCAAGAATTTTGGTGCATACCTTCACTCAAGGGGCTTAGAAGCTGGAGATCGTATTGCACTAATGATGCCCAACCTTATTCAATACCCTATTGCATTGTTCGGTGCACTGAGAGCAGGACTTCTCGTGGTCAACACCAATCCGCTATATACCCCCAGAGAAATGCATCATCAGTTTACTGATGCAGGGGTCAAAGCTATAATTATAGCTGAAAACTATGCTGCTAACCTCCAAAAAATTATTAGTGATACAGAAATCAAAACTGTAATTATTACTAGTCTTGGGGAAATGCTGGGTTTCCCCAAGAAACAACTTATCAATTTTGTAGTGCGCAATATCAAACGTATTGTGCCCAAATATGATATCCCTAACACAGTTTCATTCACTGAAGCCTTGACTCAAGGCAAAAAATTCACCCTGAAGCCTTATCAAGGCACACAGGATGATGTAATTGTGCTACAATACACAGGAGGTACGACAGGGGTGGCCAAAGGTGCTATGCTTACTAATCGTAATTTAGTATCTAACATGCAGCAGATTCGCTCATGGATGATGCCTTTCTTGAAAGAACAAGGTGAAATTGCCATTTGCCCGCTACCACTCTACCACATCTTTGCGTTTACCGTTAACTGTCTAGCAATGATGAACATTGGCGCATTGTCTGTACTGATTACTAATCCAAGAGATTTGTCTTCTGTTGTTAAGGTAATGAAGACTCATCCATTCACCTTATTTACTGGTGTAAATACGCTATTCAATGCCTTAGTCAATTACAAGGATTTCGCTAGTGTTGACTTTTCTAGCTTAAAAGTTTCTGTTGGTGGCGGTATGGCTGTACAGCGATCTGTCGCTGAAAAATGGCAAAAAATAACGGGCTGTTTTCTTTCTGAAGGTTATGGTATGACAGAATCGTCTCCTGTAGCTACCACGAATCCATTAGATGGCACTGGTCGCCTTGGAACTATTGGTTTACCCCTTCCTTCTACTATTATGCGTATCGTTGATGATCAGGGAGCGGCACTTCCCATTGGAGAGGTAGGTGAAATCCAAATACAAGGCCCTCAAGTTATGAAAGGCTACTACAATCGCCCAGAAGCTACCGCCAATACTATTAAAGATGGTTGGCTATCTACTGGCGATATAGGCAAAATGAATGAAGAAGGTTTCTTCCAAATTGTAGATCGGAAAAAAGATATGATTTTAGTATCTGGCTTCAATGTATTCCCTAATGAAATTGAGGAAGTTATCGCTAGCCATCCAAAAGTAATGGAAGTTGCCGCAGTCGGCGTACCGCACGAAAAATCAGGAGAAGTTGTGAAGGTCTTCATCGTCAAAAAAGACAAAAGCTTAGACAAAAAGGAAATCATAGCTTTCTGCCGTGAAAACCTCACTGGATATAAAGTACCCAAAGAAGTCGTCTTCAAAAAAGACTTACCTAAAACAAACGTTGGTAAGATTTTGAGAAGGGAGTTGAGAGAAAAGTAGTGCAGCTAATCAGTTAATTGTATGAAGGTGATTGGTTAATAATTGGGTTATACCCTATTAACCATTCTTTTTAAATGGTCAACCATTTTTGGTTAGACAATCAATAATTGATTTTAACACCACAAATATTGGTTCTCGCCCTTCCTTAGAAAGATCATTATTACCTTCTTCTGGCACCAGCATATCTTCTACAAATGCTAATAGATCTTCTTGCGGAGAATCCTCAAAAAAAGGATTAAGCCGATCGTTGAAGTTTTTAGAATTAGTACTTTCTAATAGGGTCCAATTAATCTCTTCTGCAGCACCAAGCTGCTCTTCTGTAATTGTTGGAATGGTATGCGGCCAATTAGTATGTATTGATTTCCAAATAATAATTCCTAGATAGAAGAGAAACTCTCGTTCTGCCTGTGTTAATAGTTTTGCACTTTCTGAAAAGAAATACGAAAATATTACAGGCTGTTCTGCCTTAAAGGTTTCGATAGCTTCTGCAAATGCTTCTTCATCTGCATCGAGTGCTGCAATAGTAACTTCAATTTGATCCTCTGAAATAAATTTAGTCATTCAGTTCAATAATTTTCATTTCAATTCGTTGATTCCTTCTTTTATCTTTTGGGGTATTTTCTTCTACAAGTGGCATCATCTTACCGTACCCTTGTGCGAGGATTTGCTCCATAGAAATACCATTACTCAATAGATAATCCTGAATCGTTTTGGCTCTTTTATTAGACAATTGCATTGCAAAAGTATGACTCAAATCACCATTGGTATGAGCAGCTAACTCAACGACTACCTTTGGATTACTATGTAAAAATGCTAGAACTCGTTCTAACTCTTGGAATGAAGTAGATTTGAGAATAGCTGAATTTGCTTGGAAAAATATATTATTTAGCTGTATTGTTTGGCCTATTTGTATCGGAATTAATGTAATTTCTTTTTCTACCTCTTGGTAAGTAGGAGTATTTTTTTGTTTTTCCATCGATTGATTAGCTGCTAATAACACTCTATCATTTTGATAACCAGCATTTTGCTCTTCATTGATTTGTTGAAGAACTTTCACCTCTAATTCTTGCTTTACTTTTTTCTCTTCCTTTCGAATAGACTGAATATCTATTTGATTTTCGAGATTTGTTCCTTGCTCTGCAATGGGCTGTTTATCTTGAAATGATGGCCGAAACTGATTTTGCCAATTCTCTTTTGTTTGTTTTTCTTGCTTCTTTTGAAAACCAGAAGCAAGCATTGATTTTAATGGCTCTGAATCCGATAAAGTATCTATTTGAATAGGCTTATTTTCCGCCGCATAAGTATGAGGAAGTTGCAATGCTTCAACAGAAGGTGTATTAGCCAGCTCTCCAGACTTAACTCGTACATCTCTTGATTGATTTGGCGAGAGCCCATCTTCCCACATCAATCCTTCCTCTTCTTTATCTTCTTTCGGTAAGTATCCTTTCTTTTTAACATAATAATTTTTGTAACGTTGACGCATCTTTGCTAGCTCTTTATCTTCTTCTGATTCAGTTTTCCTTCCCTTAGGAATGATCGTATCTTGTAAAAAATGGTATGGATCCTCAAATGCAAAAGCTTCCGTTAAATTATTTTCTGAACTTGTGCGCTGTAAGAAATTATCATACCGATTTTTTAAAGCTTCTAGTTCTGTATCCGTTTGATAAAAAGTGGCTCCTTCTTTTGCTTTAGCCCTCCTTTCTTTTAAAGCCTGCTGCTCAAAAGAAAAACGAAGTTTTCCGAAAGCTTCTAATTTAGTATCAATTTTCTCTAGACGTTCTCTAAGTCGTGTAATATCTAATTCTCTTTGATTGTATGCTTCTGAAAGGTTTAAATCAGCCGTAGCATTCGAATAATCATAGTCGATTTCCTCTAATTGTCGATCTGATAGATCAAAGTGAGTGCTTTGTGAAAAATAGCCTTCTGTTTGTGCATACACCTCTAGTGCTTCACCAAAAGGAACGACACATTTGAACGTACCATCTTGACTAGCAGAGACGGTAAGTCTTTTGCTGAAAGTTTCCAGACTTTGTACCTGTAATTCCCTTTCTTCTGTTGCAAACGCGTTTGTAATTTTTCCTTTTAGAACTACAACTGGATTAGGTTGCAAATCAGTAGGTAAGTCGGCAATGTATAGAGAGGAAAAATCATTTTTTTCTTTCACTTCAATGACAATATTTTCTGCTTTTGCAGAAAATGTACAGTTGACTTCATCTTTTGTGGAGTTAATCCCTGTACCTAAGTTCTTGGGTGTACTCCAATTTTCCCAAGTACCATCAAGGCGTTGACTTTTAAACAAATCAAATCCTCCTTCTCCCCCCCAACCATTACTCGAAAAATATATTGATTGCTCATCAAAGCTTAAGAAAACACTTATTTCATCTTTAGCAGAATTGATCATTGTTCCCAAGGGTTTAGGAATAGACCACTTTCCAGTGGAGGTTATAAAACTAACGAATAAGTCACTTTGGTTATCTAGATTTGATTCAATAGCCATCAGAATAGTCGTTCCTGAAGCACTAATATGATAGTCCTTTGCAATTCCTATACTAGGAACTCCGGGGATATCCAGAGCTTTAGGTTTGGACCAAAAACGTCCATATTTTTGAGTCACCATCAGCTGTCCAAGCTCGTTCATTAAGTAGAGTGTTTCACCATCTGTAGATAAGCCCATCATTTTATCTTGTAGTCGTTTATTCACAGGTGCTCCGAGATTGATAGGGTGCGTCCAATTCCTTTCTTTTTGCATAGAGCACCAAATATCCTCAAGGTCATCATAGCCAACATTTTGGCGATGCCCCTTAACTGTTACAAACAAAGATTGGCCATCAAAGGTAAGCTCTGGAGAGGAGATACTACAGTTATCAAGATTAATCGCATTTCCCATTTTTTGGGGACTACTCTCCAGACCTGTTTGAGCAAAGCACTGGAAAGTAAACAAAAGGAATATACTTGATATAAATAGTTGATACATGCTAGTAAATTGACTTAATTAAGTTCCTCAATACATAGAAAAATAACTTTACATGAAGATGAAAGTCGTCGTTCATGAAAAAAGAGTCTATACCAATGACTCTTTAGAAAGGCTTAAGTCACATAGGAGCTAGGTGAAAACGACAAAAAGATTTAGTTTTTATATAAAATCATCTTTTTATTCAGAAAAGGACAGTTTTTGCAACAATGCTTCTCTTTTTCGGGTGGAAACCTCGATAGACATCCCATCCGTTGTTTCAATATAGCTTTGTTTTCCTTTTATAAATTTACGCACAAAATCAAGATTGATCAAGTGCGATTTGTGCGCCCTAAAAAAATTACCGTTTGAAAGTAATTCCTCATAATGCTTCAATGTTTTAGTAATCATAAGTTTTCCTCCTTCTATTAGATAAACTTGAGTATAATTACCATGTGCTTCACAGCGAATGATGTCACTTTGTTTCACAAAAATAAAGCCATCCTGAGTTGGTAATGCTATTTTATTAGATTCTCGAACTCGGTCATGGTTAATTTGTGATACTGCATCCGTACTATTTTTTTTAAACTTAGCCACGGCATTGAGTAGCTCTTCTTTATCAATTGGCTTCGTTACATAATCCAATGCAAACCGTTGAAATGCTTCTATAGCATAAGCCTTTGATTTCGTGATCACAATAAACTCGAAAGGAGACTCTCCTTTATAGTAGTCTAATAATTTTAAACCATTCAAAGAGCGTAATTTGGCTTCAATAAAAACTAGTTCTGGGTCAAAACGATCAATCAAGCTTTTGGCTTCATCTATGGATTCAGCTAACTCCAACACTTCTACTTCGCCATCGAGCATCGCTCTCAGCTGACTCAGTATTCGCTTATCGTCGTCTAAAATAATCGCCCTCATAAAATCATTAAAAGTTGTAGTTCATTGATGTGTTTATCGCTCAATTGTTTGAGGAGAATAAAGAATTTATTCTTTAATCATTTTATACAAAAATACAAGAAATATCTGGCTAATGTTCGAAATCAAAGCGCTTTAATCCTTTGATAACTTAAAAATCCTTGCCGATGTCATCCTCTTTGAAACTTGAATAGTGGAAAGCAGCCTTCAAATACAGACAAAAGACACAAAGCTTGAAGAAATAATCATTAGTTGAGCCCTAAAGTTAATGCGTTAAGAACTTATTTGGAGCCTATTTAGCTAGGATCAGCAAGCCTCTAATAGCCAAGAATCATAAGTATATTTATCATATATTAATAGCACATTTAAAGGACGATGTTTTATCTAAAAATTCATCGGGAAGTACTGGCCAGTGCATTTGCCTCATCTGAGCGACGAGGCAAAATTTTAACTCCAAATATAACTAACCCATTTCTTTTTAGGTTGTGCTAAGGTTATACCTCATAGGTGATTTCCACATCTGAACTACTTGCCCTAGCTTGGCAGGTAAGTATATATCCTTCCGCAACTTCCTCATCATCTAAAGCAAAACAAGCATCCATTTTCACCGTACCATTTACCACTTTAGCCATACAACTAGAACAAGCGCCTGAAGTACAAGAGTAAGGTGGATCATAACGCTTTTCTAGTAATACTTGAAGAATCGTTTTTTCCGCTGGTAAAGTCAATGCAATTTCTTCTCCATCCAGGTGCACTTTCAAGTTGGCATCGCCAGTATTAGCAGGAACTTCCACTTTTGCTGTCTCTCCACTTGTAAATCGCTCATGATGGATGGTCTTTTTATCCACACCTTTTTTTAATAAAAGCGCCTCCACGGCATCAATCATACCACCAGGTCCGCAAAGGAAATAAACAGCATTATTATAACGATCAGGATAATCTCCCAAAAATTTCTTAGCAACAGTAGCATCAATCCTTCCTACTTGGCCCTCCCAACTTACTTTTCCCTTTGAAAATAAACCTTTCAAGCCCTTTGACTTTTCTCTACTTGGCTGTGAAAGAATGTGGGTAACCGTTAATTGTCCAGCATATCGCTTTTGCAAATCTTCTAAACCTGCCTTGAAAATAATGCTTTCTTCATGACGATTGCCATATAATAAATGGATAACACTCATTGGTTCTTTCTCTAAAACTGTTTTCAAGATAGAATATAAAGGAGTAATTCCACTTCCTGCACCAAACAAGTAGTACGTCTTTTTATTATCTGGATCTAACTTTGAATGAAACCTTCCTTCTGGCCCCATAATAGCCACCTCGTCACCTTCTTTTAAGTGATCATTGATATGAGTCGAGACTAAGCCATTTTCCACTTTTTTCACCGTAATCATCAACTCATCATCCAATGGGCTACTACACATGGAATAGGCTCTTCTTACATCTTGCCCCTTAAGATCAAACCGCAAAGTCAAATATTGACCTTGTTTATAGTTAAAAGCAGACTTCAATTTTTCTGGAATATCAAATGCTACAGAAACTGCATCTGCGGTCTCTCTATTTACTTTTTTTACTTTCAGTGTATAAAAATCTTTGCTCATCCTTATTGATATTTGTGGATTTCTTGTTTTTATCTTAATTTCAACAAGCGGATTGCTTTTCTGTTGAATATTTCGCAAAAGTCTTAAATTTTTTGAAAAGATGTGGAAAGACATTAAATATCTCATAGCGTATATTGCTCCTTTATCTGTTTTCTTTGCTATTTATCAGCAAGGCATTTGGTCATACTCGGCAGTTTATGTCGCATTTGTTTTTATTCCGATACTGGATGTATTATCGCCGCAGTCTATCGATAATCATCCAGCAGATATGGAAGAAGGGCGTTCGAAAATTGTATTTTTTGACCTAATGCTTTATTTAAATATTCCTATTTTATACCTAGCCATTGTTTACTATTTCCAAACCCTTTCTACTGGTAGCTTTGAAACTTATGAAATTGTTGGAATGACTCTAAGTCTTGGTATCATTGTAAGTACTATTGGTATCAATGTAGCACATGAATTAGGGCATCGCACCAATAAAATGGAGCAAAATATGTCCAAGACGCTATTGCTTACGGCTCTTTACATGCACTTCTTTATAGAACATAATCGTGGCCATCATAAAAACATTGCTACTGATGAAGATCCTGCATCCGCTCGCTATGGCGAGACGGTCTATGCTTTTTGGTTCCGTTCCGTCTTTGGTGGTTATAAAAATGCTTGGAAATTAGAGGCGGATCGCCTAAAGAAAATAGGTATTTCTTTT
The DNA here is from genome assembly GCA_022448955.1 of Saprospiraceae bacterium. Classification (GTDB taxonomy): domain Bacteria; phylum Bacteroidota; class Bacteroidia; order Chitinophagales; family Saprospiraceae; genus JALEHC01. The sequence goes on along the minus strand of JAKVCU010000011.1, from coordinate 2,894 downwards.
TGGAGTTGGAAAAACCAAATGTTGCGTTTTCAAATTATTCAAATAGCCTATCTAGCTACCATTGGATTTATCTGGGGGCTTAGTATGATTCCTTATGCCATTGCTATTGCTATAACAGGTTTTTTATTATTAGAATGTGTTAACTACATCGAGCATTATGGATTGAGAAGAAAAAAATTGGAAAGTGGTCGTTATGAAAAGGTGAATCAGCTTCACTCTTGGAACTCTGACCATGAGGTAGGACGCATCTTTTTATATGAGTTGACACGCCACTCTGATCATCATTTCAGAGCCACACGCAAATACCAAATTTTGAGGCATTTTGATGAAAGTCCACAACTACCGCATGGCTATCCTGCATCTATACTGATGAGTTTAGTACCTCCATTGTGGTTTTTGGTGATGAACAAAAAAGTGAAAGCTATTCAAGTTCAGTAATCGCTAATTTTGTTGGCATAGTGGATTAATACCTAATACATATTTTTTTACTATGCCAATTTCTGGAGCGACCTCTGCACCTCTGAAACCTTTGATCATATCATCTGTCAAATTTTCTTTTGCAAAATTAGTCAACGATACTGCAATAGGTAGGTAAGACCAATGCCATTTCTCTTCATTATATCCTTCTGGTCTTCCTCCTTCTCCTTTGGGCGAATAAGTTTGACAAAATCCATATTCAGCTGCATTGGCTTGAAGCCATTGGTATATTTTCAAACCTTCCCCTTTCTCAAAATAGTTATTATTGAAGGAATTAAAGTCGATATCTGTACCCCAATGATGGCGTGAAGTACCTGGCATTGAGCTCTGCTCTAAAATCTTCAAAGCTCTCATTTTGGGATCAGGAATAGCTTTTGACAAGTTTTTTCCATCTACTTTTCTTACCCCTGTCCACTTCCTTTCCCAGATGCCTTTTTGGTAATCAAAATTACGGGTAGCTGATCTGATTATTAGTTTTATACCATCCTCAACTGCAGCTTGATGCATTTTTTTGAATGCTTCATAAGTTTCGGTACGCAAATATAAACCAGCACGGTCTGCATATTTGACATCGATCACAACAAAGGAAGAATCTTTTGCCGGATCAAATTTACCCATCACATATGCTGAGGTAATATTGAACGGCGGTTCTTTCTTTTCTTCAACAATTTCTTCTTGAACTTCGATACTTGTTGTATCTACTGCTGCTTGTTTGGTATTTGTCTCTTGGCAACCTATCCAAAGAAATGCTAATATCAGGGTATAGTAATGCATAGTTTTGATGCTCTGTCAAGAAAGTTAATGGTTAAAAGTTAGCCGTACTTTTTTTAATATTCAAATTCCATACGTTCGCTAGGATAGCCAAACAAGCATTTTTGCTTGATTAGGCTTGCCACTTTTGATGGTACCATAACTTCCCAATCGTCATCACCTGTTCGAAGCATATCCAGTACTTGTTTGGAGAAAATATGCAAAATATCAGCATTAAACCCTTGAACATCTACAATTTGGCCACTATCTAATAAGTGTCGATACAAAAATTTAACCCCTTCTGGAATAGGTACATTCTCCGCTGTAATCAATTCTTCACTACCTTCTTGTAAGGCTGGATATACATACAGTTTTACATTTCTGGAAAACAGCTCTCCAAAGGCAGAGAGTAATTGTCCATCCATATTTTGATAAAACTTTTCTGAGATTAGTTCCAATAATTCTCTTACTCCAATAACAATTCCAAGCTTCTGTATTTTAAAATCAGAAAGATACTTATTCATCTTAGAATATTCCTCGCAGTTGGAAATTACCACCGTTTGACCGAGTTCATTGAGTAAGTCTGCCCTGTCTAAAAAATCCGCTTCATCCAACTCTCCATCCGAGGTCAGATTGCCTAGTGTAATTTCTGTCAATAAATAAGATCGGTTAGCTTCAACATCTTCTTCATTTCTGAAGTGGTTAAAGCTAGAACGAAGCATATCAAGATTTACTAAAGTTGCAGGTCGGAAACTGCCTCTCACCATCATTACATGCTTCCGATACAAAAATTCAGAAGCATGGATATTTTTTCCATCAGGGCCAAACATAGCCACGTCCGTCAATTTATGCTTAACTAAGTATAGAGCAAGTAATCTATTGTCCAATTCTTCGAAATCAGGCCCTGTAATGCGGATCATATCAATTTTCACCCTTCCATGCAGGCTATCCATCAAGGATTGAAGCATAACCTCTGGCTTATTATTGTAACGATAGCATGCATAAATCAAGTTTACCCCAAGTATTCCTATCGCTTGTTGCTGCAATTGGTTATCTCTGTCCAACATTTTTACATGAAGTACAATATCGTTAGGTTCGCCGCCTGGATCTAACTGAAACCTCACCCCTAACCAACCATCACCTTTAATTGTACGGGTATAGTTAACAGCTGCAATGGTATCTGCAAAAACAAAGAAAGTAGATTCAGGACGTTCATTTTGGAGACGGACTTGCATGAGATTATACTCATGATCTAACATTTTGTATAACCTAGCTTCACAAACATACCGACCACTGGCCTCAGTACCATAGATTTTATCGGAATAAACCTTATCGTAAGCGGACATTGTCTTAGCTATGGTCCCAGCTGCTGCCCCTACTTGAAAGAAGTGACGTGCTACTTCTTGCCCAGCACCAATCTCAGCAAAAGTTCCATAAATTCTATCGTCCAAATTAATCTCTAACGCTTTTTGTTCTGTTTCTAATTGTTGACGCATGCGGTTGCCTTAATTTTAATGGAGGTTAAGTTATTGGGCTAAATTATATTAACTCATTTTTTCTTAAGTAGTTAGGCTAAAACCTATCAGCCTATGGCTGAAATTGGTACAATAAAATTCAGCCATAGGCAGACAGGTTTTAGCGTCCCTTCAAAAACCATGCGTAACTTT
>JAKVCU010000109.1 GCA_022448955.1 Saprospiraceae bacterium | reverse complement strand
TACAAGTGGAAGTGCAGTGATGTATGAAGCTGAGTAGTACTAATTACCCGAAGACTTCTTACTAGCCAGATTTTTGTGATCTTTGCTCGAACATACTTCTTTTCCTATTACTTGTCGAGTTTACATGAAAGCATGTAGCTCAAAAAAAGATAAGTTTATCCTAAGCTATAGGATCAACATAAGAAATATCTGTGCGTCTCAGACGTATAGAAAAAGAGATGTTGGTGGTTACAGCAAAGGGGTTCACCTCTTCCCATTCCGAACAGAGCAGTTAAGCCCTTTAGCGCCGATGGTACTACATTCGTGGGAGAGTAGGTCGCTGCCAACTTTTTTTCTCTTTAAATACCCGCTCCTAGCGGGTTTTTTTATTTATAGCTACTTCATTCCCCTCTTTCTTCCCTTTTTTCCTTATTTTTCATCGGTAAACGTACCTTTTCTCTTTTTTACCGTCAAAAGGAAAGCCAATCAAAATACCAACATAAAACGCTATTACCCTTGCAAAATACATGCAATAAATCAATGAATGATCTGCAAATCATTCAACAGTATTTAAAAAAACAAGCATCTATTTGCTTTAGCTTACTTTACAATAGGTATGCTTCTAAAATTTTTGCAAAATGCATCTCATTACTCAAAGATGAAACGCTAGCTCAAGATGCAACCCAAGAAATATTCATGAAAATTTTTCTTAATCTTACTAAGTTCGCAGAAAGAGCTAAATTTTCTACTTGGGTGTATTCAATCACTTATAACTATTGTATCGACTACCTTCGTAAAAAGAAAAAGCTTAATAACATTTTCTCTGATGAAATGGAAAAAGCTCCAGATATAGAAGAAGAAGTTCCGGATCACGAGTTATTACAAATGGAGACACAAAAGCTAAAGAAGGTTCTAGGCGAAATGCAAGAGGGAGATAGAGAAATTCTCTTGATGAAATATCAACACGAACTTTCTATTAAAGAAATTTCGACTATACTCGATAAGTCAGAAAGTGCTGTAAAAATGCGGATCAAAAGAGCTAAATCCAAAGCACAGCAAATGAAAAAAAATATGTTTAAAGAAGAAGAATAGGATTATGGCAAAGAATAATTTTCAAAATCTATTTGATGAAGAAGAGGAGAGAGAATTAAACAAAATGTATAGCAACAACCTTACCAACGTTAAGGGACAAGTTTGGCAATCACTTGGTTTTTTTCGTTTTGTCGGAGATATTGTAGACGCCTACATCCCTAAACTTTTAGATGCATTTATCCTTGCAACAGGGGGCAAAACAACTGCCGATCAGACCACGGATCCAGCATCTGGACCAAACATTAATGATGGCCCTAAGGGACCAACTTTTGATGGTAATATAGATAGTAGAAAATAAATCACGAAGTTCTAAAATATTTATGATGATCTTTTTACTTCAGAACGAGACCCCTTTTAAACTAATGGATATTTTATTGAAGCAGGTAGAAAGTATGATGAATTTTCTGCCCAACCTGATTGGCTTTTTTATCATACTACTAATTGGGTGGCTTATAGCAAAAATTGTCTCTAGAATCGTAAAAAAAGTATTAGGCTCAATTGGAATTGATAAATTGGCTAGAAGACTCAATGATATTGATCTTATTCAAAAGACCAATATTGAAATAGTCCCAAGTGTATTGTTGTCCAAGCTATTATATTATCTCATTTTCTTCATTTTTATTATTGCTGCAACTGAAGTGCTGAAAATGCAAGCCGTTTCTGATCTAATGGCAGGCATTATGAATTATATTCCAAAAGTAATTTCTGCAATCTTTGTATTTCTCATTGGTATTTTTATTGCCGATGCACTTAAAAATATTGTCCTTACTGCTTGTAAGTCATTAGCTATTCCAGCTGCTGGGATTATTTCCAATGCAGTTTTTTATTTTTTATTGCTCAATATTATTATGATTACACTAAAGCAAGCAGATCTACAAACAGACTTTATGGAGCAAAATATTTCCATTATCCTAGCAGGTATTATTCTTGCATTTGCTTTAGGGTATGGCTTGGCTTCTCAAAGTCTGATGTCTAATTTTATTGCATCTTTCTATAATAAGCATAAAATTAAGATCGGGGATACTATTGCAATCGATGGAAAGAAAGGTAGTGTTATTCAAATGGATAACAACTCCATTACATTGAAGACTAGTGAGAAGAAGATGATCATTCCTCTAAGTAAGTTGAATACAGAAACACTAGAGATTTTCGAATAAAATTTTGAAAAATACAATACTTCAGATGGAAATGACTCTTGGTGGTACATTTCCTAGGTATCTACGATTATAAACAAAAACTAAAATGCTTATGAACAAGAATTCTTATACACTAACACTGTTTTTTATTTGCTTTTTATTGGCCTCCGTTCATGCCCAAGATACATCGACTCCAAAAGATTCTTCTTGGACAACAGGTGCAGGTATCGGATTAGATTTTAGTCAGTTATTCCAGTTAAACCCGAAGCAGGGCGCTGGTCAGAATAGATTAGGATTTGGAGGTGCCATTAATGCTTTTGCAAAATATAAAAAAGATCGCTTAGCCTGGGATAATGTTGGTTCCTGGCAGTTTGGTATCCAACGTTTGGGTGCAGGTGTCTTAGCACAAGGTACTGAGACTTCTAATATTCCATTTCAAAAAGCTATTGACGAACTGCGTTTAGGATCTAAATTAGGTTACCAAAGCTCAGAAAATTCAAAGTGGTTTTATGCTGCTGATTTTACTTTTTTAAGTCAATTAACTTCTACTTATCCTGGTACGGACGAGTATCCTGGTAATTTCTTAACTTCACTTGAGGATGGTATTAAAAGAAACTCGGCTTTGTTTGCACCAGCAACGATTACCTTGTCTTTAGGTATGGATTATAAGCCAAATGATAATCTTTCTTTATATCTTTCGCCACTCGGTGCAAAATTCATTATTGTATCGGATGATGATATCGCAGCACTAGGTGTACATGGTAATCCTGTTGAAAGAGATGCTGATGGTAATATTACTTCTTTTGAAAACGTAGACTCTCAGCTGGGTGCTGTGCTAAGAGCTAACTTTGCAGATAAATTCTACAATGATCGCTTAGCATTTACTTCAGGCTTGACATTATATTCTAACTACTTGAGAAACCCTCAGAATATTGATGTAGATTGGACGAATGAATTTGCGATCGAAATCTTTAAAGGTTTACAATTGGCAGTTACGATGAACATCTTCTATGATGATGATGTAAGGGTTCAAATCACAGACTATGATGCAGTAGGAGGTGTAAGTGGTCTAGGAAAGCGGGTAAGTCTAACACAGCAATTATTAATCAAGTACAACTTGATTTTCTAAGAGAACATACTCAATAACTACATACAATCCTATTTTAAAGGCCCACTCCCGGTAGATGGGCCTTTATTTTTTGTTTCAATTTTGAAACAAAATGTTCCTTGCTTACTTATTAGGCTGTAAGTTTTGTTGTATTTTGGGGGCAAATAAAGATTATTGTATGTCTGAAAAAAAGTTGTTTCTTCTTGACGGCCACGCCTTGGTATATAGAGCCCACTATGCTTTTATTACTCGCCCACTGATCAATTCAAAAGGTTTAAATACTTCTGCAATTACTGGTTTTACACGTACGCTTTGGGATTTGATGCGTACGCAAAACCCTTCTCATATAGCAGTTGCATTTGATCCCCCCTCCCCTACTTTCCGGCATGAAATGTATGAGCCTTACAAAGCCAATCGTGAAGCACAACCTGAGGACATTACAGCCGCTTTCCCTTATATCGAATCAATCGTAAGAGCTTTTAATATTCCTATCATAATGGTGCAAGGCTATGAGGCGGATGATGTAATTGGTACAGTAGCCAAACAAGCAGAGAAAGAAGGCTTCCAAGTTTATATGGTGACACCAGATAAGGATTATGCCCAATTAGTATCTGAAAATGTCTTTATGTATAAGCCATCTCGACAAGGAAATGGCGTAGATATATTAGGAGAGAAAGAGGTGCTTGAAAAATGGCAAATTCAGCGAGTTGATCAAGTTATCGACGTACTAGGTTTACAAGGTGATAGCGTAGATAATATACCTGGAATACCAGGAATTGGTCCTAAAACAGCTGTGAAGCTTTTAGCTAAATACGATACGGTGGAAGGACTAATCGAACATAGTCATGAGTTAAAAGGAAAACAAAAAGAAAAAGTAGAAGAATTTAAGGAACAAGCCATTCTTTCCAAGGAGTTGGCAACTATTAATTTGGAAGTTCCTATTCAATTTAATGCAGATACTTACATTATTGATCCAATTAATAAGGAAGCGCTTTCAAAATTATTCAAAGAATTAGAATTTAGATCATTAGCTAAGCAAATCCTTGGTGAAGGGCAAGAAAGTGCAGCGCCTGCTGCGGCTGGCACACAAGGAACCTTATTTGGCGACAGCCCTACTGTAAGTGAAAAGCCAAAGTGGAAACCCATACCAGAGCATTCTGTAGCAGAAAAAAATATTGAAAATACAGCACATAATTATCACTTAGTAGATAATACAGAAGGTCGTGCAGCACTAATTGAGCAATTAGCTGCGGCTAAAAGTTTCGCTTTTGATACGGAAACTACGGGGATCGATGCTACTCAGGCAGAGATGGTTGGAATGTCATTTGCCGTAAAGGCAGGCGAAGCCTACTATGTGCCAGTTCCTGCAGACAAAAAAGAAGCAACTAGTATTATTCATGAGTTTAAAGCAGTTTTTGAAAACGCTGCTATCGAAAAAGTAGGTCAAAATATCAAGTACGATGCTTTAATTCTTAAAGCTTACCAGGTGGAATTAGCAGGAGCATTATTTGATACCATGATTGTTCATTATCTGTTAGAACCAGAGCTCCGCCATAATATGGACTATCTGGCAGAAACTTATTTGAAGTATCAGCCAGTTAAAATAGAGACGCTTATTGGTAAAAAGGGGAAAAATCAATTAACCATGCGAGATGTGGCAGTTGAAAAAGTCGTTGATTATGCATCAGAAGATGCAGACATTACCTTACAACTGAAAGAGCATTTTGCCCCTGAGCTAAAAGAGGAAGGCTTGGAAGAATTGTACCAAACGATTGAAGCTCCATTAGTGAGTGCATTGGTTGATTTGGAGTATGAAGGAGTGAATATTGATGCAGCATATCTAAATGAATACGCCAAGGAATTGGGCGAGTTAATCAAAGAGTTTGAGGAAAAAATCTACGAAAAAGCAGATGTTAAGTTCAATATTGCTTCTCCAAAGCAAGTAGGTGAGGTATTATTTGATAAGATGAAAATCCCTTATCGCTGGAGAAAAACAAAAACAGGGCAGTATTCTACGAACGAAGAAAAGTTGACAGAATTGGCTAAGGAAAATCCAATTGTAGAGGATATTCTAAGATATAGAGGTCTGACGAAGTTAAAGTCGACTTACGTAGATGCATTGCCAAAGATGGTCAACCCAAAAACTGGGCGTATTCATAGTTCTTTCAATCAAGCATTAACTGCAACAGGCCGACTGAGCTCGAATAACCCTAATCTTCAAAATATCCCTATTCGTACACCTGAAGGTGCAAAAGTAAGAGAAGCCTTTGTACCAAGAGATGAAAATCATGTCTTATTGGCAGCTGATTATTCTCAAATTGAGCTAAGGTTAATCGCAGAAATTAGCGGTGACGAGGCTATGATAAAAGCATTTCAAGCAGGGCAGGATATTCATAGTGCTACAGCCGCAGGAGTATTCGATGTGCCTTACGAGGAAGTAACTAGGGAACAGCGATATAGAGCAAAAACAGTCAATTTTAGTATCATCTATGGTGCTGGGGCAACGAATCTTTCTAAGCAATTAGATATCAAAAGAGCAGAGGCCAAAGAGATGATTGATAATTATTTCAAGCAATATCAAGGGCTGAAAACTTATATGGATCAAGTGGTGGAAGATGCCCGAAAAACAGGCTTTGTGACGACCCTCCTAGGTAGAAGAAGATACCTACGTGATATTGATTCTAGAAATGCAGTCATTAGAAGTCATGCTGAGCGAAATGCAATCAACACTCCTATCCAAGGAACTGCAGCGGATATGATCAAAATTGCAATGATCAATATTCACCAAGCGTTTAAAAAGCACAACTTTAAGAGTAGAATGATTCTTCAGGTACATGATGAATTGGTATTCGATGCTCACAAAGATGAGTTAAATACCATCAAACCACTCATCGAAGAAAAAATGAAAAATGCGATTCCAAATCTTAAAGTACCTATCCTAGTTGGAATGGGCGTGGGCCAAAATTGGCTGGAAGCGCATTAGCGGGACTTTGTGAGGGTAGACTTTGTGAAAGTGAGCATTTATCTAGCTCACAAATACCCCTCTCACTACCTAGTGCTCTGTAGGTTCGGCCTCAGAAATAATCATTGGAATTTCATTTCTAATTGTTTTCTGTTGAGCAATAGCTAGTTGATGATAAGGTGCGTTAAAGTTTTTCTGAGATAAATCTTCCCAAAGTTCGTTGTAGGCTTCTTTTAATTCATTGTAAACACCCATGTAAGTGTCATAAGAAGTGGAACGATCATTTTGTAGTGAAATGATTCGTTTTTTAGGATGGGTGGATCCTTTTGATTCGTCCTTGTTTAGGATAAACTCTTTGGTGCGATCTTTTAATCCATCGATTGAAATGATATCTCCTTCAGCAAGTAATTGATCCTTAGCATTGATTTTGACTGTAAATACATTTTTGTTATTAATCTTAGGAGGTTCAAATGCCTCTTCCCAAGGTGGAAGTTTTACTAGGATACCAGAGTCACTCAAAATGGTAGTAGTGACCAAAAAGAAGATCAATAATAGGAAAGCGATATCTGCCATACTTCCCGCATTTACAGATACATCAAGTCGACGATTTTTTTTCTTGTGCATATCAGAAAAATTTAATTGATGAAAAAGGTAGTTCAACGACTTGTTACTTATGATAGATGCAGGAATACGGGGGTAGTGGTGTATTATTTTGCAAGCTTTTAAATGGAGTTGTTGTCGAAATGTGCCGAAGTGGTGAAAATAGCATTATTTTGTAGGCCTAAAACTATGTTACATGAACAATCTTCAAAAACGCTGGAAAGCAGTCTGGAATCCTGATATGTACCATGGATGGGGAAAGGAGAGTAATTATTTTGAAGGCTGGTATGTCAAAATTGTTGATCCAAACGAGCGATTTGTCTTTGCTATCATACCCGGTATCTCAAAAGGGAAAGACGGCAAAAAGCATGCTTTTATCCAGTTATTAGACGGTAAAAGGGCAAGGGCAAAATACTACGAGTTTACTGCTGAGGATTTTAAACCATCATCTGACCGCTTTGCTGTAGCCGTGGGAAATAACTTCTTTTCCGCTAAGGAAGTACGCTTAGACTTACCTGAATTAAGAGGGACTATTCAGCTACAAGATCTTTATACTTGGCCAAAAATGTTGGGTGCACCGGGTATTATGGGATGGTATTCTTTTATGCCATTCATGCAATGTTATCATGGTGTGGTGAGTGTGCACCATACACTCAGTGGTACATTAGAGGTATATGGAGAGGAAGTAGATTATAATGGAGGCATCGGTTATATGGAAAAGGACTGGGGACGTTCCTTTCCTAGCTCATGGATTTGGACACAGACTAATCATTTTGATACGGACCGCCGTGTTTCTGCAATGGCTTCAGTAGCACGTATCCCTTGGTTAGGCCAACATTTCATCGGTTATATTGTAGGATTCTTATTAGATAACAAGTTGTATCGTTTTGCTACCTACACGGGTGCAAAGATGAAAGCACAGCTATATGAAGATAGAGTAGAAATTGCTTTTAAGGATAGTAAAAGTCGTTTAGAGATGACGGCATATAAAGCAAAGGGCGGTGAGTTGCTTTCTCCCCTTTCGGGAAATATGACTGGAAAGGTAAATGAAAGTATGCAGGCAAAAGTACATGTGAAGTTGTTTGAAAAGGAGCAATTAATTTTTGAAGGTAACGGAAGAAATGCTGGTCTAGAAGTGGCAGGTCCAGTAGAAGAATTACTGACAGATCGTTGGAGGAGATAAAATTTGGCGTAAAAATCTTGGTATTTGTCGATAAATGGGATAGTAAAACAGCCAAAATCCTGTTAATTTGTTTTAAGGTAAACGCAAATTTGAGGTATTATCATTAAATTGGTATCCGTAGTTATTCTTCCTCGAGATGAAAACTGTCCCAAAACTTTTGATATGAAGAATCCATTTGAAAAATATATAAAGAAATTTTCTGAGGTTAAGCTTTGGAGTAACATGGCTACCTATGCCAAAAAAGCAGGTATTAAGGCCGTTTATACTGCTTTACTTCTTTATTATGCATATACTCGCAAAGAGACGCCAAGCTGGGCCAAGCGAATTATTTTAGGAACACTTGGGTATTTGCTATCCCCTATCGACCTCATTCCGGATCTCTCCCCTTTGATTGGATATACAGATGATATCGGTGTACTAAGCTTTGGCTTGATTACAGTAGCTGCGTATATCAACAAAGAAGTTAGAGACAAAGCAAAAGGGAAGTTACATAAGTGGTTCGGTGACTATGATCCGGAGGAATTGGCAGAAGTAGACGAACAACTGTAACTTCAGGATGGCCTTTTTAGGAAGACCTCTCTGTCCAAAATAGACGCTGAGAGGCCTTACTGATTATTTTTTCAATACATTTACGGTAGTTATATTTTTATTTCCGTCGTGAATGATTACCTGATATTTGCCAGACGGCCACTGACTACCATCCATAGGCCAATCATAATTTCCCTCTCGTAAATTCACAGCTGGAGTGGAGAAAATTAACCTTCCTTCCATATTATATACTGAAACTCCAACCTTCTGGTCTTTCGGATTAGTAATCTCTAAAGTAAAGATATCTGTAAATGGATTAGGGTATGCTTTTAGCGAAGCTAATAGTGTAGGGGCTTCATTGGTACTGACAGATTCAGCTAAATCATACCAAAACATAGAACGACCATAAGTGGCCGCTAATAGACGTTGCGTTTCTTCATTATATTCTAGCTCTGTAACGACTACTAAAGGCATGTCCGTTCCTAACAAATCCCAGTTAGTTCCATCGTCTTCAGAGTAAAAAACACCGATATCAGTTGCGATAAATAGTAAATTTTCATCAGGGGTTACCAAAATATCATTTACAGGAACGTCCGGTAAATCACCATTGATGAGCTCCCAATTTTGCCCTAAGTCTGTTGTTTTGTAAATATGTCCTTCATTTTCGTTGTAACGAAAACCAGAAAGTGTCAAGTAAGCAGTATTTTCATCTTCTGGGTGTGGCGTAATCCGAGTTACCCAAGCCATGGGTAAATCTTCACTAATCAGTTCCATGCCTGTTCCACCAGAAGTAGAAACCCAAACATTACCATCATCCGTTCCTGCCCAAATAATGTTGGTATTTACCGTAGACAAGCCAATACTAGTAATCGTTCCAAAAGGAATATTACCACCGATAGAGCCATTAGATAAATCGCCTGAAACAGCGGTCCATTGTTGTCCTCGAGTCTCTGATTTATAAAGGCGATTCGCACCATAATAAAGTGTTAGCGGATCATTCGGGTCAAGTACATATGGCGTATTCCAATTTTTTCGGGCGTCGTCATCTATGCCATTCGTGATACTTGAAAAGAATTGTCCTCCATTAGTTGAACGTCTAAGGTTGCCATATTGAGAGATGGCATAGATGATGTTATTATCTGTAGGATCAACAATACAGGTGAAACCATCACCGCCATTGATAATTTCCCAATCATCAAGATTTCCCGTAAGGGTACGCATGGTACTGTTATCCTGTGCACCACCATAAATTTCATCAGGGGAAGTATCATCAATTTCACAGGTATAAAATTGAGTGATAGGGATATTATCTATTTTTTCATACGTATCCCCTTGATCTTCGCTTAAGAAAACACCACCATCATTGCCTAATACTAATTGATTTGTATTTAGCGGATGTGGTACGATAGCATGCTGATCGACATGAACATCAAAAAAGATATATTCCCAGTTTGCGCCACCATTTGTAGACTTATGTGGCAGAAATCCCATATAATAAACAGTTTCAGTATCCAAAGGGTCAACAACGATACGACCAAACCACCACATGTAGGAAGTATTAAAAATACCCTCAAAACCCATATTGGTCCAAGTCTCTCCACCATCATCTGTTCGATATACACCTATTAGAAATCCAACAGCATCTGCAATAGCAGCATAAAGTGTATTCGGGTTAGAAGGCGAAATAGCAATAGCAATTCGGCCTTTTTGGCTTCCTTCTGTGGGCAAACCACCTTCTAGCTCTTCCCAAGTTTGGCCACCATCAGATGAACGATGAATACCTGATCCATCTCCACCATAACTTCTACGGTTAGGGCGTCTTACTCTTTCCCAGCTTGCTGCATAGATAATATCTGGATTGCTTGGATGAATCGCTAAGTCAATAACTCCTGTAGAATCATTCAGATAAAGGACTTTTTCCCAGCTTTGTCCAGCATTAGTCGTTTTATAAACACCTTGGTTGGAGCTGTCGCCAAACAAATCACCCATGGCCGCTACATAAACTGTATTAGGGTCGGTAGGATGAATGATGAGTCTTCCAACACTTCCAATTTCTTGTAACCCAACGGCATCCCAAGTCTCTCCACCATCTTCAGATCGATAAATCCCCTCACCGTCATAGGCAAGAGAACCACCACCTGCATTCGCTTCACCCGTACCCACATAGAGAATATCTTCATTGCTTGGCGCAATGGCAATATCACCAATAGAAAGGCTTAAGGCATCATCGAAGATTGGAATCCAGTTTTGACCTGCATCTTCAGAAAGGAAAACACCACCAGAAGCAATTCCAGCATAAATTTTATTGGGATTAGAATTAGGCATGGCTAGTGCACTGACTCTACCGCCGATATTGGTTGAGCCTGCAGGGCTCCATGCTTTCTCAAAGCGGTCGTTTCTTTCTGGGTTTGGTGTTTGTCTTAGCCTTTGGCCAATATTTTTTGCCTTGCGGTAGACTGCTTTATCGATTTTTCCGTTTGGAAATGCACGCTGCATATACATCCAATCATTTGGAAGTAATTTTTCGGGATTTTCTTCCTGTCTTTCCATTTCAGAGAAGTAGGTTTTTTCGATAGGAATTGGTTGTAAACCTAGATATAAAACAACTAGTAAAAAGGATATGAGTAGATAGTTGAAAATTTTCATATTGGGTTGTTTATTATTTCTTCAATAAAAATAGCGTCTTAACCCATTTTTTTTCATAAAATATTGAAGGAATGACGCTGCTTTAACAGATTTAATTTTTTGATTGAGTGGTAATTTTAGAAATTTGTAAAATTTAAATATTGATCAAATGCTTTGGCCATTTGTATAGAATAAATGAACATGCGCTATCAACCAATTCATCCTGAGTTATTTAAGCTGAATCGAAGACGTTTTACGAGAAAAATGCTTCCCGATTCTATTGCTATTTTTCATTCTAATGATCTAATGCCAAGAAATGGAGATACCTTTCATCCTTTCCGCCAAAATTCCGATTTATTTTATCTGTCTGGATTAGATCAAGAAGAGACTGTTGTGGTCCTTTTTCCAGATTGTGTAAAAGAAGGATTTCAAGAAATTGCATTCATTAAGCGTACGGATCAGTTTATTGCTATCTGGGAAGGAGAGAAATTGACAAAAGAAAAAGCAACTGCTATTTCTGGTATTCAGAAAGTATATTGGTTGGATCAAATGGATAATATTTTGAATGAATTAATTTTATTATCCAAACGAATTTACGTTAATCCAAACGAGAATGATCGGTTTAACTCAGCAGTAGAAGATCGTAATTTGCGTTTTGCGAAAGCACTGCAAAAGAGGTATCCGTTACATAAATATCATCGCTCACAACCAATTTTAAAAAAATTGGCCATGATTAAATCTCCATTAGAAATTGGGCTCATGCAAAGAGCTATCAATATCACTGGTGACGCATTTAAGAGAGTATTGGAGTTTGTACAGCCAGGAGTGATGGAATACGAAGTAGAAGCTGAAATTACACATCAGTTTATTAAAAGTGGGGCAAATGGCCATGCCTATGAACCCATTATAGCGAGTGGCTCAAGTAACTGTATATTACACTATGTCAAAAATAATCAAAAGTGTAAAGATGGGGATTTATTATTGATGGACTTTGGAGCTGAATATGCGAATTATGCAGCTGACCTGAGTAGAACAATACCTGTAAATGGCCAGTTCTCAACTCGTCAGCGCAAGGTGTATGATGCTGTACTTACTGTGATGAAAGGCGCTAAGGAATTATTAGTTCCTGGGACTATACTTGAGGATTACCACAAAGAGGTAGGGAAGATGATGGAAAGTGCGCTATTAGATTTAAAATTATTGACGCCTTCTGATATCGAAAAGCAAGATTCTAGCTTTCCAGCCTATAAAAAATACTTCATGCATGGCACCTCACATCATCTTGGTTTGGATGTACATGACCTTGCTCATCGTTATGATCCTATTCAAGCAGGAATGGTGTTTACATGTGAACCGGGTATCTATATCAGAGAAGAAGGAATGGGGGTTCGATTAGAAAATGACATTTTGGTAACGGATACAGGCCCAGTTGATTTGATGTCCAATATACCAATCGAAGCAGAGGAAATTGAGGAGTTGATGAATGCAGGGGTATTGAGTTAAGCTGATATAGTTGCTTTGTATCAATAATAAAGTTTGGATTAAGGCGTTTCAAAAGAGATAGCGTTATTCAAACACGCTTTAACTTTCCTGCAGGAAGTTTATGCTTCCTATATTGCTTCAAATTAAGTATCACTCAGCTTTTATTATTTTAAGTAATCATCTATTTATAGGTGCTTTAAATCAGTGAGTATGCTAGTAAAGACATTTGCCAGTGCCGTGCATGGTGTAGATGCTCGTACCATTACGGTAGAAGTGAATACAGGAGGGAATGTAACAGTTGGTAATCAATTTTATCATTTGGAGGGTTTGCCGGATAGTGCAGTGAAAGAAGGTTTTCAAAGAATAGAGGCCGCACTAAAGAATAATGGCTTTAGGATGTTACGTGTCAAAACAGTAGTCAATCTCGCCCCCGCTGATATTAGAAAAGAGGGTTCTTCCTACGACTTGCCTATTGCCATTGGATATTTGGCTGCTTCAGGTCAATTAGAAGCACCTGATTTAGGACGATATATTTTGATGGGTGAATTGTCACTTGATGGAACCTTACGGCCCATAAAGGGAGCGTTACCTATTGCCATACAAGCTCGGAAAGAAAAATTTAAAGGTATTATTTTACCGAAACAAAATGCAAGAGAAGCTGCCATTGTCAACGATTTGGAAGTCTATGGTATAGAAAATATTAAAGAGGCAATTGGTTTCCTTGCTGGCGATTTTGAACTAGAGCCGAAGATCGTTTTTACTAGAGATGAGTTTTTTGATAATCAAGCAGTTAATGGCGTTGATTTTTCCGATGTCAAAGGACAAGAAAACATTAAGAGGGCCTTAGAGATTGCTGCAGCAGGTGGCCATAATGCCATTCTCATTGGCCCTCCCGGTGCAGGAAAGACCATGTTGGCTAGGCGATTGCCAACGATACTGCCAAATTTGGATTTACATGAAGCACTTGAAACTACTAAAATTCATTCTGTGGCAGGATTACTTCCGCCTGAATCTTCTCTGATAGCTCAGCGTCCTTTTCGTGCCCCACATCATACGATTAGTGATGTTGCCTTGGTCGGAGGTGGTTCAAACCCCATGCCTGGCGAAATATCTCTTGCACATAATGGCGTACTTTTTTTGGATGAGTTACCTGAGTTCAAACGGTCTGTTCTTGAAGTTTTACGACAACCAATGGAACAAAGGCGCGTAACTATTTCAAGAGCCAGATCTACGGTGGATTATCCAGCTAGTTTTATGCTTATTGCTTCTATGAACCCTTGTCCTTGTGGATATTATAATCATCCGGAAAAGGATTGTGTCTGCGGCCCCGGAATTGTTAAAAGATATTTGGATAAGATATCGGGGCCTCTATTGGACAGAATTGATTTGCATGTAGAAGTTACACCAGTATCTTTTGACGAATTAGCTAGTTATGACCGTCCAGAATTGAGCAGCGAAGAAATAGCAAAACGCGTTAATCAGGCAAGGGCTATCCAATTAGAACGATTCAAGGATCTGAAAGATATTTATTGCAATGCGCAAATGCCTAGTCGTATGGTTAGAGAAATATGTAAAGTGAACAAACCAGGGCAAATTTTAGTAAAAAAAGCAATGGAAAAATTACAACTTTCGGCAAGAGCTTATGATCGAATATTAAAGGTCGCTAGAACAGCAGCTGATCTTTCTGGAACTGAGCAAATCGGTATCGAACATTTAGCGGAAGCTATTCATTTCAGGAGCTTAGATAGAGAGAATTGGGCAGGATGATATAAGTACTAATTAAAATATGAAAAAGTTCATAATTTTTTTTAATTTTGTGTAACTAATTTAAAAAAGCCTCGTTCAATACTATAAATAAAAAAACCAGCTATTATTATAGCTGGCTTCAAAAGAGCTTTGAGAGGCTATCTACATACCAAAACTAAGAGTATCCTTTGATACTCTTTTTTTCTTTGTGGGTTTAGTGTTTCCTTTTGATTACAATACAAATATGGCTCCTTTTTTTGGCCTACCAAAGTACATTCTCTTTAGTTACTGTTTTTTTTCAAACATCACAAGTTTTTTTAAGTATTGACTATCAGTTTGTTATATTTTTTTGATGATTCATTTCTGGATTACATGTGTCTGTGGCAAGTATCATAAGTTAATTTTTTTTGCAAAAAATATAGATGGTATTGAAAGTATGTAAGGATATTTCATTGAATAATAGTAAGAATTCCTTACAGGTCGTATCAAAATGATCTATTTTCCTTTCTGAATAGACTACTAAGTCTAGTTATCTTGTAAAAGATTCCTTGTTTTCCAATGAAATGGTTTAAAAGTATATTATCAATCGAGGATTATGGCTGTAGTGTTAAGGTAAAGCTCTAGGGAGTTTTATAAACATAGCTATGAAACAAAAAAACTGGAAATATCTGGTGTGCAATGTATTGCTTGTAAATGGTGAGATATATTTATAAACGATTCAGTTCAGTACATTGTAATTGAAATTTTGAACCAGCTGATTTTTGCTCAGCTTAAGGCGAGGAGGCAGCGCAGAGCTGAGTAAAAAAATATTTTCACAATGCTAAGTCATTTAGATTATAGTGTATTCAATATAAACTGATGATGATGAAAAACCATATCTTACCAATTCTGCTTATTATTAGGAAAACTTTAAAGCATAAATGCTACGCCTATTTTAAATGAAGTACAATGTTGTCGCTTTAATAAATGTTGTTGGATTAGTATTTCTAGTTAGAAAGCTTTTTAGTATGTTTAAATTTTGTTCAAAGGGAGAATCAATGATTTGAGTCTGCCTGCAAGTAAAGGTGGGGTTTTGACTAAGGTTTCGTGATAGAGCTTAGCGAGCTAAGTAACTGATCCAATCGGATGCCATAGTTCTCAAAGCTTTGTTTTCAGACAGTAGAAGATTTAAACATGCACTTAGATTAGGCTAAATTTTACTAAGTCATTTTTTCCTAATATTTCACTGTACAGATGCTTGAACTTATATTAGTCTTTTCGTTCTCATCATTTTGGCAAAACAAAAAAGGCCCATAAAAATGTTTTGATTTGCTAAAAAATATTTCATGGACTGTAGTTTATAGTACATTCAATATAAATAATAGATAAATACATGCAGATCGTTTCTTATAATGTTAATGGTATTAGGGCAGCAAGTAAAAAGGGGCTGGCTGAATGGCTAAAAGCCAATCCTGTAGATATTTTTTGTGTTCAAGAAACTAAAGCACATCAAGAGCAGGTAGATGTAACGCCTTTCGAAGAATTGGGCTATCATCATGTTTGGCATTCCGCACAGAAAAAAGGATATAGTGGAGTGGCTACTTTTTCAAGGGCCAAACCTGATCAGGTCGTGATCGGTTGCGGTATGGAAAAGTATGATCGAGAGGGAAGGATTTTACGCACAGATTATGGCGATTGGACTTTGCTAAATTGTTATTTCCCTTCAGGGACAAGCGGAGAAGAACGTCAGACATTTAAAATGGAGTTTCTAGATGATTTCTTCAGCTGGATTGGTGAATTGAAAAAAGAGCGTCCTCATCTAATTATCGTTGGAGATTACAACATTGCTCATACACCAAATGATATTCATGATCCCGTTCGCAATAAAAAAAGCTCTGGTTTTTTACCTGAAGAAAGGGAATGGATGAGTAAATGGTTGAACAGCGGTTTTGTGGATGCCTTTCGGCAAATACACCCAGAGAAGGTGGAATACAGTTGGTGGTCTTATCGCGCAGGTGCTAGAAAGAATAACAAAGGCTGGCGTATCGATTATCAATCGGTAAGTCAACCCATAGCAGATAAAATTAAAGATGCCTACCAAATGGGCGACGCTGTGCATTCTGATCATTGCCCTGTGTATATGGAAATTAATCTTTAATAAAAAATGAGCGTTTTTTCAATAAGAGAAGGGGATATTCAGGAAGTTGTAAACCTGTCAAAGGAGATTCCAGCGTTTATCAATCCACAGGGTGTGGAGGAATACCAGAAACGTTTGCAAAATGTACCTCACTTAATTCTCATTGCTACTAAATAGCGGTAAAATATAGGCTTCAAGGTCGGCTATGAGCGAGATGGCGGATTTTACTCTTGGATGGGAGGCGTTCAACCCGAATTTCGTAAGTTAGGCGTGGCCAAAGCATTAGCTGATGCGCAAGCAGATTGGGCAAAAAAATATGGATATAGCAGCATAACTTTTAAGACACGCAACCAACACAAGGCAATGCTCGTCTTTGCATTAAAGAACGTATTTAATATCATTGGGTTTAAAGAGCGAGAGCACATTGATGTTCATCGTATTTTAGTTCGAAAATCATTGAAATCATAAATTATGAATTGGAAAATAACACTTCTTAGCCTTTGCATTTGTTGGATCGCTAACTCCTTAATGGGACAAGATTTATCTATTCGCTTTAAAGCGGGACTTGGGTTCTCTCAGTTTCTGGGAGATAGTGAAATGGTGAATGGAGAAGAGGTAGAATCTTTTGGCTTTACAAATGGATTCCATCTTGGATTAGGGGTTGGTATTCCTTTTTCGGATCGCTTTGGTGCTAGAGCGATGATTTTATATTCTCAAAGAGGTATAGCATATGAATATGAAGGGCCTTCATATTTTATCTTTGATGGTCCAAATAATGGCCTTTTGCCAAGTCTTGGAGGTACAAGAAATATGAGTTTGGAAGTCACCAATTCTTATATTGAAATTCCACTTACGGCTTACGCCAAATTAGGCCGAGTAGAATTTGAAGGAGGGGTGTATGCTGCCTTCTTAGTATCGAGTAGAGGCGATGGAGAGTTAACTTTTAGTAATCCAAGTGCCAATATAGAACCAATAACGATCTCTTTAGACCATGATTATTATGGTGACTCTTTTGATAGAGTAAACAGCAGCGAAACCATTTCTCGTATTATCAACGGAGTGCCAGGTAGTGTGCCACAAACCATTGGGGCATATTATGAATCCATAGATAATGATGAAAGGTTGTATAACCTTTTTGATTTCGGCCTTACGGCAAATGTGGCTTTTTACCTAAATGCTGGCTTATACATTAGTGCTGGCTTGGATTATGGCTTGGTGGATGCAACCAATAACGAACAAGATCTATCTATTAGCGAGCTTGACGAAAATAGAGGTTTTATCACTAGAGAGGATGTAGATCAGAACTTGACCGTAAAAGCGTCTATTGGCTTTAGTTTTTAGTGTTAAAGTTAGGAATGAAATATAGAACGAGTGTTTTACTCGTTTTTTTAGGTGATATATTAATGGCTTATCGAATTCGATAAGCCATTTTTTATGGCTAAAAACCTACTTATTATGTTTCGTTTTTTATTTGTTTTTGTATTTGTTGTATTCCTTTCTTATCCAATGCGGAACTTGTATCAACTATTCGATTGAATGTTTTTAGCCTTGACAAACCCTTTGATTTTTTACACCAAAAGATTTTGCTTATCGAGTTTATTGGGCCTCTGATATAGCCCTTGGGTTTAACGTAAGTGAAGAACATGAGGTAAGATTAAGGATTGGACGTTTATATCATAATGCAGGAGAAAGTGATTATTCCAATTATGAAATACAGGGAGGCCTTTTTGCTATCGCTGCCTTGAAGAGAATAGAGAAAAAATTAATTACTTGGAATTTAGGCTTTGAACTAGTTGGAAAATATGTGAGTACATCTGGAGAAAGCCTTTGTGATCATTGTTTTCCTGACTTTACTGCAGATATTAGAGGTAAAAAAAGTGCTATTTCTTTAGGGCCCATTGCCAATATGAGAATCCCTATTTGGCAAAAAATATTTGTAAGCTTAGAGGCTAGTATCAGGGCAGAATATTATTGATTTAATGACCTTCAAAATATCCCATCTCCATTTGATGCAGGAATTAATAACTACAGTAGTTACGGAATTACCGAAAAAAATAAGGGCGTAAATTTTTTATTTATACCTCTAGCAGCTCTTTCGATCGGTTATTCTTTTAGCTAAAAATCACTTAAAATTTTGCGGAAGCCGAACAGTAAAAGAATAATTACGATCAAAAGCATAAAGAAAGACAAGGCATTGTCGCTTAGCATATCAAGTGTATCTTGAAACTTGATACCGAAGTAAATAATTGCGCCGACTAGTAGAACGGCACCAAGAATGGCTTTGAGTCTCATTTTTTGCGACAAAGAAAAGCCTTTTTTAGGATAATTTCTAGTAGGAATGATAGAACATGTCTGCTATTGACATTGTATTCGTTTTTAGTGATTTGTTTTATGTGTGCTTTAGAATTGTTAATTTTGCCGCTTCGAAACGAAAGAAAAAGTCAACTCTTTAGGATTTAAATAGTTCCTATTACTGAAGGTTGTAAGAGGAATGTTCTCAAAAAAGCAGTCAGGTCATTTTTTCATTTTCAAACTCATAGTATGGCAGACGGAAGTACCAATGGTTCGCCTTTTCAAGAATTTATTGAAGTAACAGGCGCCAGAGTACATAATTTGAAGGATGTGAATGTCAAAATTCCTCGTAATAAACTTGTTGTTATTACTGGAATTAGTGGGAGTGGTAAATCTTCTTTGGCTTTTGATACCATCTATGCAGAAGGACAGCGAAGATATATGGAAACCTTCTCTGCGTACGCGCGCCAATTTATTGGCGAAATGGAGCGACCTGATGTAGAAAATATTAGTGGCTTAAGCCCTGTAATTTCTATTGAGCAAAAAACTACTAGCCGAAATCCGCGATCTACGGTAGGAACTGTCACAGAGGTTTATGATTTTATGCGATTATTGTTCGCTCGTGTAGGGGAAGCTTATTCTTATGAAACAGGTAAGAAAATGGTGCGCTACACGGAGGAGCAAATGAAAGAACAAATTGCTTCGCAATTTAACGAGAAGAAAATATTGATTCTGGCACCTTTGGTGCGCGGGCGTAAAGGGCACTATAGAGAGCTATTCGACCAAATTCGCAAGCAAGGGTATGCTAAAGTACGAGTGGATGGTGAAGTCCTAGATTTAACGCCAGGCATGCAGGTAGACCGCTACAAGGTGCATGATATTGAAGTTGTCATTGATCGGATTAAAGTGAGTGAAGAACGTGCTGATCGAATCGGTTCCTCTCTTCAAACGGCTCTAAAAATGGGGAATGGCCTCATTTTTATCATGGATAATGACACCAAAGAAGCGGTCGGTTTCAGTAAGCATTTGATGGATCCAGCATCGGGTATTTCTTATGAAGAACCTTCGCCAAATTCTTTCTCTTTTAACTCTCCTTATGGTGCTTGTCCTTCCTGTAAAGGTCTAGGTAAGGTAAATAAGGTAGATATGAAAAGGGTGATTCCTGATGATACAAAAAGTATCAATGAGCAAGGAATTGTGCCTTTTGGCGAAGTACGTGACAATATGACCTTTAAGCAACTTCGTGCGATTGCTAAAAAGTATAAATTCACCTTCGCTACACCTATCAAAGATATTCCAGAGAAAGCATTAAATATAATCCTACACGGAGGTGATGATTCCTTCAATGTAAAAATGAGCTATAGTGGTAAAAATGATCTTTCTTATAACTTAGCCTATGAGGGATTAGTTAATATGTTAGGGAGATGGTACAAGGACTCTTCTTCCGAAAAAATCAGACGTTGGGCAGAAGAATTTATGACGATTGACGATTGTAGTGAATGCGGTGGTTATCGGCTGAAGAAAGAGTCTTTACACTTCAAAATTAATGAAAAGAATATTGCAGAGTTGGCAGAGATGGATTTAGGAGTGTTGCAGCAATGGATGAATGAGGTAGATCAACACATGAGTGAAAGAAATGCCTTGATCGCCACAGAAATCTTGAAAGAAATTCGACTCCGTATTGGGTTCTTAATGCATGTAGGATTAGACTATTTGACGCTTAACCGTCCAGCAAGAACACTTTCTGGTGGAGAGTCACAGCGTATTCGTTTGGCCACTCAGATCGGATCGCAACTGACAGGCATTACCTATATCCTAGATGAACCAAGTATTGGCTTACACCAAAGAGATAATCAAAAATTGATCGAATCATTAAGAGAACTATCGGATATTGGTAATACTGTATTGGTGGTAGAGCATGATAAAGACATCATGCTAGCTTCTGACTATTTGATTGATTTAGGTCCTGGAGCCGGAAAGCTAGGTGGAGAATTAGTTAATGAAGGGCAGCCTAAGCATTTCTTAGAGAGCGATACTATAACTTCTCAATATTTAAGTGATCTCAAAAAGATTGAAATTCCAGAAAAAAGAAGAAAAGGGAATGGAAAGTTTTTGGAACTTCAAGGCGCAAATGGAAATAATTTAAAAAATGTTTCCATAAAAATTCCATTAGGTACTTTCTGTTGTGTGACAGGTGTCTCAGGTAGTGGGAAATCTACGCTGATCAATGAAACGCTTTATCCTATTTTGCGACAGCACTTTTACAAAAGCCTAAAAAATCCCATGCCTTATGAAAAGATAAAAGGCTTGGAACATGTGGATAAAGTAATCGAAATTGATCAATCACCCATTGGCCGTACTCCCAGATCCAACCCAGCTACTTACACCGGGGTATTCACAGATATTAGAAAGATATTCTCTGAACTGCCAGAAGCAAAGATTAGAGGATATAAACCAGGCCGCTTTTCTTTTAATGTAAAAGGAGGGCGTTGCGAAGTTTGCCAAGGTGCTGGAAAGCGAGTGATTGAAATGAATTTCTTGCCAGATGTATATATCGATTGCGAAAACTGCTTAGGAAGACGATACAACCGAGAAACACTGGAGATTTTGTACAAAGGCAAATCAATCAGTGATGTATTGGATATGACAGTGGCAGAAGCAGCAGAATTTTTTAAGGCTATTCCAAAAATTTATCGAAAGATAAAGACCTTAAATGATGTTGGATTGGGATATATCACTTTGGGCCAACAAGCCACTACCCTTTCAGGTGGAGAAGCACAAAGAGTCAAATTGGCGGAAGAATTATCCAAAAGAGATACTGGACAAACTATTTACATATTAGACGAACCCACCACAGGCTTGCATTTTCAAGATATACAACACTTGCTCGGGGTACTTAATAAATTGGTGGATAAAGGCAATACCATTGTCGTTATCGAACATAATATGGATGTGATAAAAGTAGCAGATCATATTATTGACATGGGCCCAGAAGGAGGACATCGAGGAGGAAGGGTTGTTTTCTCCGGCACACCCGAAAAAATTGCTGCATTTAAAGGTAGCCATACTGGATACTTTTTGGAAAAGGAATTGCAATAACAGCTGAAATCTTTTATTTTTAAGTAATGGGCAAATAATATGGTTTTGATCCATTATTATTAACCTGTTGCTTATCAAAGAACTCCTAATTTTTTGATCATGCTTTAAAAGTGTTTTGCACTTTGATGTACTTTATTTGTTTGTTAATAAAGGCATCTAAATTACTGAACTATTGAGCTGTTATCTGAAATATCTACTGTAAAAGGTATAAAGCGATGATTGTGTGTCTTTGCTACCTGAAAAGAAATAGGTAATTATTCCTTTTGAACAAACATTTTAGCGATTTATGAGAAAATTCATCAATTCCGCTTTCCGACAATTTTATAAGTACAGGTATAAAAATTTGCAGCGCTATATGGAATACCCCCATAAAGTGCAAAAGCGGTTGTTGAAACAACTCATAGAAGCAACAAAACATACCGAATGGGGGCGCACATTTAATTATCGCTCCATTCGCACTCCAGAAGACTTTGCTCATCATGTACCTATCCAAGATTATGAAAGTTTGAAGCCATATATTCAGCGTATGATGCATGGCGAAAAGGATGTGCTTTGGACTGGCCAAGTGAATTGGTATTCTAAATCTTCTGGTACAACTAGTGATAAAAGCAAATTTATCCCAGTCTCTCGCCAAAATCTAAAGCACTGCCATATTCGTGGAAGCTGGGACACGATGACCTTAACCTACCATAATATGCCAGAAGCTCGAAACTTTGAGCTTAAGAGTATGGTGATGGGGGGAAGCCTACAAACATTTGAGCCATTTCCTAAAACTATGTTTGGTGATGTTTCCGCGATTATGATTCAAAATATGCCTTATGTTGGACGCCGATTCTATATTCCAGATATTGAAGTGGCTTTACTTGACAATTGGGAAAAAAAATTGGAATTATTAGCACAGGCAGGAATCAAAGAACCTAATGTCGTAATGATTGGAGGGGTACCAACTTGGACCGTTGTATTGTTCAGGCGAATGTTGGAATTGACAGGCAAGCAAAATATGTTAGAAATTTGGCCAAAATTCCAACTTTACATACATGGAGGGGTTAGTTTTACCCCTTATCGCAAACAATTTGAAGCATTTTTCCCCTCTGATCAGGTCAAATACCAAGAAATTTACAATGCTTCAGAGGGTTTCTTTGCCATCCAAGATGGCTTCAGTAGAGATGATATGATGCTGTTGTTGAATAATGGCATCTACTTTGAATTTCTTCCAATGGAGCAATGGCATAAAGAAAATCCAATAGCTATTCCTTTATCAGAGGTAGAGCTAGGTAAAAATTATGCAATTGTAATTAGTACTAATAGTGGATTATGGCGCTATGTTCCTGGTGATACGATTGCATTTACTTCAAAGTACCCTTACCGTATCAAAATTACAGGGCGTACAAAACAATTTGTCAATGCTTTTGGAGAAGAAGTAATGGTAGATAATACAGATAAAGCGATTGCTGCTACGTGTAAGCTAATGAATGCAACGGTTACGGAATATACGGTTGCCCCTATTTATTTTGATCAAGCAGGAAAAGGTGGTCATGAATGGCTTATTGAATTTGAGAAGGAGCCTTCTGATATTGCTGCTTTTGCAAAAAGATTAGACCAAAACTTACAAAAAGTCAATTCAGATTATGAAGCTAAAAGGTATAAAGGGATGGCTTTAGAAGAGCTGCGTTTACATACTCTTCCGAAAGGTACCTTCCACGATTGGCTTCGTTCTAAAGGTAAATTCGGTGGTCAAAACAAAGTACCTCGCTTGGCGAACCATCGTCAGTATGTTGAGGAGATACAGGATTTCCTAGGCCAAACGGCTAGCTAGTAGCTTTGGGGTGCAAAAGGAGTTTTATCCCATATCTTGGACGTAAGGTAATTAGTGGTTCCATTTCAATCGTTTGATGTTTGACTAATTCAAAATGGAAAGATTGTAATATCCTGGTGATTACTACCTGCATTTCCATCATCGCAAAGCTATTGCCAATGCATAGCCTTGGACCTCCACCAAAAGGTAGGTACTTAAATCCTGGTCTTTCTTTTTGTGTGGCCTTGTTGAAACGTTCTGGATCAAATTTTTTGGCTTCCGGCCAATTATGTTCTGCAAGGTGTACGCCATAAATGAAAGGTACAATAATGCTTCCTTTTGGAATGAAAACGCCTTCAATTTCATCATCTTCTAAGGCCACTCGATCCGTTATCCATGCAGGAGGGTATAGGCGCATGCTTTCTTCTATGACTTGCGTCAAATAGCTCAGCTTTGGCAAATTATCAAAACTTGGTTTGTGTCCATTAAGTATCTCTTTTTCTTCTGCTTTAATTTTTTCTAAAATATCAGGATGTTTGCTTAATAAATAGAAAATCCAAGAAAGGGCATTCGCAGTGGTTTCATGGCCTGCAACGAATAAAACAAAACTTTCATCTCGGATTTGTTGGTTACTCATGCCTTCTCCGGTATCTTCATAGCAGGAGTCTAAGAGCATTTGTAGAAGATCATCTCTTACTTCTCCACTTTCTCTGCGCTCTTGGATATATTTCATCACCACTTCTCCGGCTTCTTCACTTAGTCTTTTATGTTTGGCGAAAGCCCCACTAATTTTAAACCAAGGGTTGAGAAATGGTAATCGAACTTGCTTGATGATAAATTCTTGAATGGTGGTAACGACTTCAGATAGATAATCGAGCTCTTTCTCTTTTACGCTGGTGCTGAATAAAGACTCTGCAACAATGCTGAAGGTTAATCTCATCATTTCAGGAGAAATGTCTAGTTCTGATTTGTACCTTACTTTTTCAGTTAAGCTTTCCAAAAATCTATCCGTCACCTGATTCATGATATCCACAATAGCTTGGAGTCTATTTTTGTGAAAGCCTGGCTGAATAAGCCGTCTTTGTCGAAGCCAATATGGCCCTTCACTAGTTAGTAAGCCGTTTCCAAGAAAGTTTTTGAGATGCTTAGTTTGGACTAGAGATTTTCTATAATTCCTATGATTTTTTTGAAGTACATGTTTCGCAAAAGCAGGGTCACTGGAAATGATACTAGGAATAGTCCCTCCCAGTTTCATCATAAAAGTAAGGCCATACTGCTCATGATATGCCTGAAGAATGGGTATAGGGTTTTTAACAAATTGGAAAATATGGTACAGGCTTGTGCTTAATGGAATATGAGGTATGTTGGGTTTAGTCATTTCTTTGTGAAGTTACGAATATTCAGCTTTTATGATTAAAATTATAATTTTGCGAATTTTCGCTAAAAAGTCATGCAAATGCTTTCCTTTAATGATAATAATGCTTAAATTTGAAGCGAATTTTCGCTAATATTGTAAAATATCTCCACTATGCAAGATACATTAGTCAAATCAGATGTCCTCAAAGGAGGTGAATATCTCATCAAGCCTTCTAAGCCAGAAGACACGTTCATTCCTGAACAAATCAACGAAGAACAGCAGATGATCAAAGAGACGGTGAAAGATTACGTCTACAATGAGATCGTTCCAAAGGTGCTAAGATTAGAGAAGCAAGAAGAAGGTCTTTCTGTTGAACTATTGAGGAAAGGAGCAGACTTAGGTTTATTGGGTTCACACATGCCTGAAATCTATGGTGGTATGGAAATGGATACCAATACCAACACTTTAATTTGTGAAACTTTAGGCCCTGCCGGTGGGTTCACCGTATCATTTGCAGCGCACACAGGTATCGGGATGTTACCTATCCTATACTTCGGTAGTGAAGATCAGAAAGCAAAATATTTACCAGGCTTGATTTCTGGTGAGTTACAAGCAAGTTATTGTTTGACAGAGCCAAGTTCTGGTTCTGATGCATTAGCAGCTAAAACACGAGCAGATTTATCAGAAGATGGAACCCACTATATTTTGAATGGTCAAAAAATGTGGATTTCAAATGCTGGTTTCGCAGATATTTTCATCGTTTTTGCACAAGTAGATGGAGATAAGTTTACCGGCTTTATCGTAGAGAAAGGATTAGATGGATTGACTTTAGGTGCGGAGGAGTTGAAGTTAGGAATTAAGAGTTCTTCAACACGTCAGGTATTCTTGGAGAATGTAAAAGTACCTAAGGAGAATGTATTAGGAGAGATTGGAAAAGGCCACTTAATTGCATTTAATGTATTAAATATTGGTCGTTTCAAGTTGTGTGCATTGAGTCTTGGTGGTGCTAAGGCTAGTGCTACAACAGGTATCCAATACGCTAACGAACGTAAGCAGTTTAAGCAACCAATCGCCAATTTTGGTGCGATAAAATATAAAATAGCTCAACAAGCTATCCGTTTATTTGCTTCTGAAAGTGCGCTTTACCGCGTTTCTAATTTGATTCAAGAAAAGAACAAAGAGGAAATGGCTAAAGGTGCTTCATTTGCGGAAGCAAAATTGATTGCAGCTGAAGAGTATGCCATCGAATGTGCATTATTAAAAATTTCTGGTTCTGAAGCATTGGATTATGTAGTAGATGAAACACTACAGATTCACGGTGGAATGGGATACTCTGAGGAAGGTACAGCTGCTAGAGCTTATCGCGATTCTCGTATCAACCGTATTTACGAAGGTACAAACGAAATCAACCGTTTACTTTCTGTGAATATGTTGTTGAAAAAAGCGATGAAAGGTCAGTTAGACATTGTTGGACCAGCATGGGCTGTTCAAAAAGAATTGTCTTCTATGCCGTCTTTCGACAAATTAGAAGGTGCTTATGCAGAAGAGACAAAAGCAGTTGAAGATTTCAAGAAATTGATCTTAATGGTTGCGGGTGGTGCTGCTAAAATGCAAATGGATGGCAAATTAGACTTGAGAGATGAGCAGGAAATCATCATGAATGTTTCTGACATGTTACTTGATTTGCTAGAAGCAGAAAGTACATTATTACGTGTTCAGCGTTTAGCAGAAATGGATACGAAGTTTGATCAAGACGTATATGATGCAATCTTAAAAACTTTCATCACTGATGTAACAGCAAAAATGAATAAAAATGCAACAGATGCATTGGTTTCATTTGTAGAAGGTGATTTGCTTCGCACATTCTTAATGGGTGTAAAACGCTTTACGAAGTACACGCCAACGAATGTAAAAGCAGCTCGTCGCAAAATTGCAAATACAATGATCGAAGCAAACGAGTATTGCTTCTAGTATAAAGAAATCGAATTCAGACAATTCGCAAGATTTATTATGTTACTGAGCGTTCTGTATGAGTCTCCTACTCCTTTCGAGTAGGGGCTTTTTTTATCTATCATCGCTTAATTTTAAAGCCCATAGCATGTTTAAATGTGCTAGTAAAAAACATATCTAGTTCTTCGTCATATACTACATCGTTGTTGAACACAGAATTATCATACTTACGCTCTCGGTGTACTAATCGTCCCGTCAGTCCATCTAAAAACATCACACTCCCTAAGCCCCAAGAAGTAAATACTAATAAATTTTGTTGTTCGTAGTATACCATGTTATCAGTACAGTTAGGTGCATCTTCCGTATTGTGCCAGATTTTGGTGCCTGTCTCTGGATTTAAGCAAGTAACATCAAATTGGCTGTTGTTGACATAAAGACGATCATCATACAATAAATGATT
>JAKVCU010000108.1 GCA_022448955.1 Saprospiraceae bacterium | reverse complement strand
TTTTAGCTGGTGCCGTAAACTCTGTGATGATCAAGCGTTTTTCCCATGCTTGAGCAGCATGCTCTAGCAGTTGCCAAGCGATACGCCTACCACGCTGTTTCGGGTCTACCCAAAGGCAGCTCATCCAAGCCAAAGGTTCCATTTGCCCCGCATAGGCAATCTTGTCAGGAACTAAGCCGAGATATCCTATCATTTGCTCATTTTCCCAGGCGATAACGAGTAGGACATCCTCTTTTGCAGCTCTTGGATTGTTGATGTGAGAAAGTGCACGATGTGTGCTGATGGGTAAGTCAGGCATTTGCCGAAAGGCAGATGATTCGATGAATGCTTCTAAATCAATTGTATTCAATAACTGAAATTCGATCATACTCTGCGCATCTTATTCTTTCCGAAAGGTCCTTTTATCAGGTAATAAAGATATTCTGTATGGATGATTTGTTGGGCAGTGTAGTCACCAATTTCCATTGGAATCCGCTGAAAATGATGAGGGAAGTTCTGTTTTTTCAAACCAGCCGTTCCAAAGCTAATGATATTTTTGCTTTCCAACTGATCAAATAGTGTTCGTTTTACATCAAAATCGGTAAATGGAAAGGCGAAGTAAGCATTGGGTAGGTTAAATGCCTTTTGTGCAAACTGAACGCTTTCGTAGGTCTGCCTCCACTGTTCTTCTTTCGAAATGGCGTGATACAATGGATGATCCATACTATGTCCTCCGAAATAGAATCCCTGATCAATGAGTTCAAGGATTTCGGAGCTATTCATATAAGGTTGCTGCTGCTGCAAATAGTCTTCGAAGGAAAAACCAATTAGGTCAGCAAGAGCATCTAAATGATGTTTTTGGCCATAATCAATTCGCTTTAACGCCTGCTTAAAATTTGAAGCATTTACCCATTCTGGCAACTTTACCTCCTTAAATAGTTGAGGATTATTTTCCAAGGCTTCTATAAGCAGGCTTGCTTTATATCTAAAAAACAAAGCCTTATTGTCTACGAAATGGCTATTCAAAAAGCAGATAGCAGGAACTCCTTTTCGCCGCAAAATAGGCGCAACTACTTCATAAAACTCCCGCAAACCGTCATCAAAAGTCAATAGGAAAGAATGGGCAGGAAAGTGATCCTTTTTTCTCAGATTTTCTGGATGAATACATTCAAAATGTCTTAAAAAGAAGTCTAGGTCATCCTCAAAGGTTTGAATATTCCGAGTCGTATAAAGATGCTTAATATGCGCAGGTGCGTGATCTGTGATAAGATGATAAAAAGGAAAAATAGACCGCTGATGGCTCCATTGAATGAGTCGATTCAGCGGTAGATAAGGCGCTAAGGGAGTAAGTAGTTTTCTAATCATTTAAAAGTCGATAAAACTCTTCGCATGCGTTCGCAACAAATTGATGGTAGCTTCATCCACCACGCCTTTATCATCATCAATCAAATTACCAATCTGAGAAATCGGTTGCTTATTCGGAAGCACAACTGTCCCCAAGTGATTGAGTATATCTGCCATATGATCGAGTCCTCTCAAGTTACCCGCACGACCTGTAGCGACCCCAACCAATGCTGCTTTTTTCCCTTTAAAGTTTTCTTTGTATTTCCTGACAGAACAAGCATCCACAAAAAGCTTTAACGCACCTGGAACACCACCATTGTATTCAGAGATAACAAAAACAAACTTCTCTGCAGCAAGGATATATTCATCTTGGATTTTTGATAAACTCGGTGCTTGTTGCTTGGCATCATACATTGCTGGAAAGAACCAATCATGTGGGATACTCTCCAATGCCAATAACTTTACCTCCTCATCGGTTTGCTCTTGTAATAATTCAAAATATTTCTTTGCGAAACGTAAGCATTCGCTATTTTTTCTATTGGAGCCAGAAATTACTGTAATCATGCATTAAATGATTTGCGGCAAAGATAAAATTAATAAGGTATGAAGTAGAAAAAAGCCGTCAATATCACCTATCAGGACAGCTGTTTATTCTATTATTCACTTCACACAGTGTAAGAACGTTGAATAAATGTTTGGAAGGTAGGATTGGTTTAAAAAAGAAGGAAGTTCTTAAAAAAAGTTAGGGAAGATACATGTATCTTCCCCAGTTCTTCACATTTCCTTCAACTTTTGAAGTTGGAGAGGGTTTCGCTACAGACATCATAGGGCTCCCTTCCCTTCGTCTGATATTGATACCCTCGATGAGCTTTCAATCATCCATTAAGTCCGCAAATGAATCTGGAGTAAATATATAGATTACTTTTTAATAAATATAATATTAATCGCATTTAATTTTTGCGATTAAAGAAGCTATCAATCACCTTTTTATCCTTTTTCTCCTTGCTCAAATCCTTTCCCGTTTCAGGATCGACCACTTCTTCATTTTTTGCCCCTTTTCGACCTAAGCAAATATTTATTCCCATTCTGATATTTGTCCCTCTTCCATAGTCTGGAAGCAGTATAGTGAAGAGATCATCCGTCAAGAAGTAGGCTTGGAAGCCACCAAAATTGACATCTGCATGAAAGCCCAAATTGCCTCCAGTCATGGCACGATAGCCTAAAAATGCCCCAACATTAAGGTGTTTCCCTAGGGGACGTTTTGCATTGACAGCAATTGCTGGTGCAAATTGTCCATTATACCAGCGTCCTGATAGTATTCCTCCTATATCATATCCATTGCTAGTCTTATAATTCGCCTGCAAAAAGAAAGAAGGAGAAAGAGGTGTCGAAAAAGTTTGTCCCATTTCTTCAAACTCGAAGGTTTGTTCGATGGTATCTATGACCTCTTCAAAATCAATATCTGCATCACTACTAAAAGGATTGGCATCAACCCCATCGAAGGTATATCGCCCTTTACTTGTATGCTGATAGGTAGTATCTTGCCAGCTAATTGCTCCAAGGTTGGTAGCGCTTGCGCTAAACGTCCACTGATCATTGTATTTATAAGTAGCTCCGAGATCAACGGCTAGTCCCAAATTTTGTCGGATGACTAGTTCTGCTGGGTCCGTGAATACAAAGGTATCGCTATTGCCTTCTCCTGTAAGCAAGCCACTTCCCAATCCACTAGTATAAATCAAAATATCTGTATCTGTAGTCAGCTGATAATATTCAGGGTCCGTATAAACATTCACATTTGAACGCATAGTCTTGATCGAAAATAAACCGACTAGAAGTTTAATATTAGTTCCAAAGCTCCATTTTTCATTGGCTTGGTAGGCCACTCCTAGCATCCATTCGTGATAACTTGACATATCAAATCCAGGGCCAATACTTAAAGAATCTCCTACATAATTGCCATTACCATACCAAGCAAATTCCATTAAATTCCTAGGATACCTAGCATGCGTTTCTAGCTGTAAACTATGGGCTCCAGAAAGCTGCCATTTACCAAATTTTATGGCCAGCGATAAAGTTTCAAAACGCGTGTGCTGCCCTACTCTATTATTCGTATTCTCCAAATCCAGAATAGCCTCTTCTGGTTCTACATTCCAGGTATTACCTTCCTTTCGGAAAAAATCAATTAAGCGGAAGGACGAGTTGTAATAATCAAACCCAATATTCGGTAGGGCGATATTAAATTTATGCGGTTGAATATGAGCTGGGTTGACGCGCTGCGACTGATGCAAATGATTTGCTAGAAATAAGCTCATTTCATGCTGTGCAGATAATTGCACGCCAATGAATAAACTAATAAGAGTAATGAATCGTTTCATGGGATCTATTTTAGGCTTAGTTTTCAAAAATTACTTTCATTCCAAGCCTAATGTCTAGGCCATAATCACTGAATATTTTGGTTGCTACCAAAGCATTATCATTGCGTGTATTAAGATTAGTGACTAGACGAATCTGACGCATATTCTTGATATTTTCTAATTGCGTTTCGTTTAATGTGATCAGCAACTCTCCCTCACCTGGTGTAACTGCTCGACCAGCAAGATTCACTCTCGTTGCTGCAGGGATAATGCCCTGTGAAGGGAATAACTTATCCAATTCATTTCCCTCTTCATCAAGGAAAA
The DNA here is from genome assembly GCA_022448955.1 of Saprospiraceae bacterium. Classification (GTDB taxonomy): domain Bacteria; phylum Bacteroidota; class Bacteroidia; order Chitinophagales; family Saprospiraceae; genus JALEHC01. The sequence continues at coordinate 24,339 of JAKVCU010000108.1, read as the reverse complement.
ACACCTGTATTGCGGTCTCTAGCGGGAAGTCATTTGTGGTCAGTAATTTGAATTCAATTTCTTTTGCCCCATCTAAGTCATTTTCTTCTACATCTGTAATAGTCTCGTACTTAAGATTCATCACAGAACCTTCTAATGGCAGTTCCATATCTACAAAAACATCAAAAGAGCTAGTATCTTGTATAAACCCAATTACGTCTTCTGTACCGGGTGGAAATCCAAAACCTTGGAGATCATAGATAAACCTGGTGGGTAGAGCATTTAAGACGTCGTCTATGTTTGAATTTTCGATAGTGAAAGAAAAAGTATCCAAAACGTTTTGTCCCATTTGAGTGGGGTACTTCATAATATAACCATCATCTAAGGGCGAAACAAAATCAAAGCGACCAGATTTTTGGGTCACGGCCTGAATTTTTTCTGACTGAATAGCCACCGGAATACCTACACTATTTCTAAATCGAAAGGACAATTTAGGCTTAGTCAATTCAATATCACCTTCGAAGGAATCTACAAAAAAGTCAAAATCAAAGGAGTCAATAGGTACATCGAAGGCAATTCCAGGAAAACGCCCTTCTGCATATTGAAAATCAAGATTCAGAAAATTAAGATTAGGAAATTCATCATTCAGCCATAGCCTTTCCCCTATTTCATTATAAGCGAAATATTTGACGCTCAATGGAATACTTAAGTCTAATAGATAACCACTAATATCAAGACTAGCCATGAAGCTTGAAGGTGGTGCACCATCAAAAGGGATATCGAAATTGTGTACAAATGGCTGACCATTTTGCACTAAATTATCAATTTGGAGTTCTACATTTAGGTTGTATACTTCATTACTAGCAAATTGGATTTGAAGAGTCCCTGTTCTCAAAAAAGTGGCGGATGGAAAATCATCTAATTCAAAATCATTGGGGTTGACAAGAATAACTGTATCCAAAAGTGGAAAACTAAAGCTAGGTGGAATAGCGAAAAAGTTGGTAGCGCTTTCTGAAAATATTTTATCGGAATACGCCAAAGTAATGGCATTATCACTGTCAATTTCAATACCTCCCTCTTCTTCTAAGGAGACCAAAAAATCTTCCATTATTACAGTCGTATGTAAAATAGGCACTGCAAAACTAGCCGCCCAATCATCGGTAGCAAATTCACTCACTCTGATACAAGAAAGGAAAATTCCTAATAGCAAAAATAAGCTTATCAAGGAAAGCTGACGTAAGTTGTTCATGGGATTATAAAGTTGTGTCTAACAAGAAGTTCAATACTTCTGCATTAGTTGGTGGTTAATATTCTTACGTAAAATAGTGTGTTTTTTAGCTTATAGCCACACATTTGATAAATTTTTTATATCCTAATAAATAGGAGCTTGAATGTGTGGACTTAACAAAATTAAAAAAGCCTGAACAAAGCTGTTGTTTGTTCAGGCTCGGGGTAAACCTATTTATTAGGAATACCTCCCACGGATACTTAACATCCGGTCATTTTGAGCGTTTACTGTTTACTTAGGGCGGTTCAGGTTTTGAAATTTCAAAGGTTCGACCGTCCAAATGACTGCTTGTTGTTTTGGATTTCATGTTCGTGGGATTTTTATGAGAAATAATACTATCCATGGTGATTGTAATTAAATTAAAAAATGAGTAAAAAACATTCCACAGAATGATAAGGATACTCTGAAGTTACTAAGCATTTAATTACAAAACCACGTGTTTCTCGCAGTCATAGGCCAAAAGTAAGACGAAAAATTTATTTTGCCAAAGCTCTCTAAAACAATTCACAAAAATTTAACGATTCATAGCTACGAAATATTATTTGGCAAATAAAACTAACTGCTGTTTTTAAGCGGAATCTAAAAAAATAGGGCTTGACTATTGAGCTATCCAATAATACAAAAGAAAGAAAATAATAAATGAGTAAAATTAAACATCTACAAAAAACAAATTATTTCAAGAAAGATTCTTTTTGTTTTTAATAAAAAAGCAATATATTGCAAAATCAACCAACTTGAATAAAATAGTCTCGCTTATCCAGTAATGCTAGTTTACTCTGAAAAGAGGCTTAATTCGTATTTGATAAATTCCGGATCATGAAAAAACAAGCGCTTCACCGCCAGTACAATTTCCCAGATGCAGACCTTTACATACAATGCCTAGAACGTATCCGTTATGCCCATCGTGACATTAAATACTTTGACCAATATGGTTTCTCATTAGATCGCCTAAAAGGATTCAAAAATCAATGTGACAAATTTAGGGGCCTGCCTGATGATGATGAATTGATAGGAGATCAAATGATCTCCACTGATAAAAAATACAAAGCTGCAGAGAAGTTAAAAACTGCTATTCGCAGCTTGATGACCCGAGTGGCTATGAAATTTAGTAATCGTACAGGTCGCTATCGAAAATTTGGCACAGCCAAATTGGGTGATATGACAGACGCACAGCTGATATTTTGCGCCAGAAGAGTAGCAAGAGTAGCGAGACAACAGATAGACTTCCTAGAAGATGTTGGGATTAATGAAAATGTCATTGGTAGAATCACAGAAGCCTGCCGTGACTTTGAAAATGCACTCAATATTCAACAGGATAAAGTTGCCGATAGAGATATCGCTGTAGAAAGACGAATAGAGTTAGGCAATAAAATTTACCAAGAATTTGTAACACTTTGCAATATAGGTAAAGATATTTGGGCAGAAATTGATCCCGTCAAATATGAGAATTATACCATTTACGAAAGTAATAACGACCAGAAAATTGCTAGGAAAGAAAAACTAGCTGAGGAACAAGAGAAAAAAGAATAAAGCTACACTAAGCCTCCTGCTCATCATCACTTCTAGCAGCTCCACGAGGAGGGAAAAAGCTACTTTCTGAAAGGATATCTTCTAAAGATAAGCGCAAATCAAAAATCCAATCCATTTCCTCCTCCCAATCTACTATTCGCCAATGGGCAGTGTCATGCTCTGCGATGGTAATCGTTTGGCTAATGGTATTAATCCAAACAAGCCGATGGGTGCCATAATCTATAATTTTTTTTATTTTCTCATGAAAATATCCCAATAATCGACTGGGATCATCAATACCCGCAACCGAATCTTTCAGTACCACTAATTCAGGAGCTACTTTTAAAGGCTTCGTCAAGCTTTGATCTTTCATAACCGCTTGTCTGCAGACAGCAATATCCAGTTCCAGATGATTCAAATCATCTGGCTCGTACCCTACCCCATTTGTGAAAATTTGATATTCCGCTTCTGGGAGATTATCCCATAAGAATTGAGAAATAGCTGATAAGACGCCCGGTTGAGAAGATTCACTAAACTTTAACTCGTCCACTAATAATAGTTCTTGCATCACCGCATGGGCTTTGGAATAAAAAATAGGCTTACCATCAATAATCTCATAAATCAAGTCTTCCAAATTTGGCCATCCTAGCTTTCCCGTAGGCGATTTCATAGGCTTTTTTTTCTATATAACTGAAATAGCAATCTTTTCTTCTCTACCAATTTAGGATGCTTACACTATAAAGTCAATAAATAGCTTGTGAAATAAATATCTAGATTGTGTAGCCTAAACAAAAAATAAGACAGATCAATTAGCGATCTTGCTTGAAGAGCCCTCAAACAGGGCTCTTCAAGCAAGATAAATATTCTATTTCTGTATAGTAATTGGAGGAAAAGGCTTGGTGATATCAAGCGATAAATCATCTACCTCTTTTTCAAAAATAAGCCAGTCTTTGGCAAAAAAAGTATTGACATCCTCTACAAAAGTTTGAAGCTCTTTTTTTAAGGCATTGACAATACGCTCTTGATTAGGCGTTGGCCCATGAAAAGGTGGATTAGGCGAACCAAAGGCTGGTGAGAAGAATGCATTCACTTCAAATAAACGCGATCCAAGCATATCAGGATCATTAAATATACCTTGCACTTCTGGTCCAGGTATTACTCTATTCATCAGTTCCTTAATCTGCTTTTTAAGCAACTTGCTTGTATCCTGAAATTGTTTTATGATCGCTTCTTCTTCTACCTGGTCATGGATCATACTCATGATACCATTCATGCGTTTTTTAGCATCCACCAATTGATCCATTGCCATTGTAGTAGCATTTACATAGGTATTAAAGTCCTCCCAAGCCGCATAGAAGGCTTTCAAATCAGCCATCTGGATATCCATTCTTGGATCAGGCAAAACCTTCACTGTAACAGAATCTTTGTGATCGCCATAAGTGATACGTACTTTATAATCGTCTGGTAATACTGGATGTCCAGCAGGGATTGGCGCATTTGGACGTGGTTTAGTACTTCCCGGTGTTCTTATGCCATTCGTTTCTAATCCCCATGCAAAACGATTTAGACCTTTCTTCGCCCTTATCGTTAGATCTCTAACTTTCTTATTGGCGCTATCATAAATCTCTACTTTTACACTATCCGCTTGCGCTGAACTTCCTTCCGCATCTTTCTTTAAAATTTCCTTTACGGAAAAACTTACCAAAGCACCGTAAGCTCTATTCTCAGCTGCATAAAATGCATCACCAGTAAAGCGGGTTCCTGCATATGTTTTATAATTGCTGAGATAAGTATCTGCAATTGGATATATCTTTAATGCTTGATCTAATGTTTCGATTCCCTTACTCGCAAGTTCCCGTAAGGGGCGAATGTCATCCAAAATAAAAGCTGCTCTACCAAATGTACCAATCACTAAGTCATGATCTCTAGGATGAATAAGCATATCAATGGTCGATACCGTTGGATAATGTGCTTTATCCCATTTCGTCCAATTTTTGCCTTCATCTATACTTACATACAATCCAAACTCTGTTCCTAGGAATTGTAATTTTGGTTCAATCGGATCTTGTACCCATGACAAGCAATACCCCCAGACATCCTTTTCATCAACTACTCTTTCCCATGTCTGACCATAATCACGAGTACGATATAGGTAAGGTGTCCAATTGTCTCTTCTGTAGTCGTTAATAACCACATAAGCTTCTGCCTCATTATAAGCAGAAGCATGAATTTGGGGTACCCATGCCCCTTCTGGCACAGCTTTTAGGTTAACGGAAACCTTTGTCCAGTTTTCCCCCCCGTCCTTGGTTAGTTGTATATTGCCATCATCTGTTCCTACCCAAATGACCCCTTTTTTTAATGGGCTTGCGGAGATAGCAATAATCGAACAGTGGTTTTCTGCACCAGTAACATCAAAAGTTAGGCCCCCACTTTCTTTCTGATTTTGTTTTTCTGGATCATTTGTTGTCAAATCTGGAGAAATCATCTTCCAAGATTTCCCATCATCATCTGATTGATGCACATATTGTGAACCATAATAAAGGGTTCCCTTATCAATCGGGTCTTGTTCAATGGCTGCATTCCAATTGAAACGAAGATTGACCCCATCTGGGTGCTGTGGCTTTACCCACTGCTGAGCACCTGTTTCAATATCAATTCTCAATAAATTACCACCTTGCCACATCACATATACATAACGATCATTGTCGTGCTCCACCACCACATCGAATCCATCACCAAAGCCAATTTCGTCCCAATGTGCATTTCGGATACCTCCCGTGGACCAAATCTGACTTGGTCCTCTCCATGTACCATTATCTTGCATACCCCCAAGTACATTATAAGGGATGTTATGATCTACTTGGATATGGTAAAACTGTGCTAGGGGGAGGTTTTCAACAAAACGCCAAGTTTTACCTTTATCACGAGTGATCGCTAAACCACCATCATTTCCATCAATCATAAAACTTGGACGATCTGGATGAATCCACCAGTAATGGTGATCTCCGTGAATATTATCCCAACCTAATAAGGTTTTGAAAGTTTTTCCACCATCTTCCGAAACGCTTACGTTTGAGTATACATTATATAGACGATTCTCATTAGAAGGATCAACGGCGATATCCCAATAATAAAATGGACGACCACCAATATTTTTATCTGCTACCTTTTTAAAGGTAAATCCACCATCATTTGAACGATACAAAGCATTTTGTTTACTTTCTATCAACGCATAAACAACCTTGGGATTACTTTTTGCTATACTAATGCCAATCTTACCTAGTTCGCCTTTCGGCAAACCATCTTTTTCTGTTCTTTCCGTCCAAGTATCACCACCATCCAAACTTACAAATAGACCAGAGCCTGGACCACCTGATTTAAAAAACCAAGGCCAACGACGATACTGCCACATATTTACAAATAGCTTATTCGGATTGGATGGATCAACATCAAAATCAGCAGCTCCTGTTTGATTATTGATGTAAAGTACCTTTTTCCAGCTCTTTCCGCCATCCTTACTTCTATATACGCCGCGGTGTTCTGAATCCCCCCATGCATAGCCAATTGCTCCCACATAAATGATGTTTGGATCATCTTTATGAATAATAATTCTGTGGATATTTCTGGTTTCTTTTAGCCCCATTAATTGCCATGTACGGCCACCATCAATACTCCGGTATAGCCCGCCTCCACTGGTTTGGCTATTTCGTGGATTCCCCTCTCCTGTTCCTACCCAAATGACATCCGGATTAGATTGGTCGATAGCTATTGCTCCAATTGAGGCAACTTCAAGGCTATCAAATATAGGTGTCCAGCTTACACCACCACCTTCACTTTTCCACAAACCACCCGAAGCTGTTCCTACATAAATCACATCTGGATTTTGTAGATTAACATCAATAGAAGTTACACGTCCAGACATACCTGCGGGGCCTATATTGCGGGGCTTCATTCCTTTGAGCAAGGACATGTCTAGTATTTGTGCATTTGCCGTAAAGGCAAATATCAATAGGCATAGCGTACTAATAAAATGCTTATTCATACTCGTAATGATTAGTTAACTTTTTAATTCTGTATAGTAGGTATAAAGCGGAAATCGAAAATTAACAGAAAAAATTAAAAAAGGAGAGAAATCTATAAAAAAAGGGGTGAAAGACAAAGCCTCCACCCCTGATATATTCAGTAAAACCTTATTGTTTAATGAACTTCGTAGTCTTAGTCGTTTCTTTTGTTTTTACTTGTAAGTAATAAACGCCAGAAGCGATATCAGATAATTTCAAGTTTTGAATAACATCACTATTGGCTTTGAAAATCCAAGTTCTAATGGGCTGCCCTAATTGACTGATGATACTTACTTGAGTATCACTTTCATCAAACAAGCTCGTCTGGATATTTAATTCGCCCTTCGTTGGATTTGGATAAAGGATCACTTTCTGAGAGATATTGTTGCTACCCATCAACTCTCCACCAAAACTTTCATTACAATGCCCATTTGGATCATTAATCGTAACTGTAACTGAACAAACTTTGTTATCGCCATTACTATCTTTAACACGGAAAACAACACTATTGTCTCCAAGATCATCACAATCAAATTTAGGAAAGCGAGGACGCAAGAAGTTAATGCTATAGCTACAACTTGGATCGTCATAAGAAATTAAATCTTGACCATTTACAGTAACGGATCCGTTAGCTTGGATATTAAAAGTTCCATCTAAACAATCAACATTATCGACTGAACAACCCGCTTGAACTTCACAATTACCAGGATCACTTAAAGTAAATACCAAACTACAGCTACTATCCGTATTATCTGTAATCGTCAATTGTAAGTTGCCATCTCCTGCTGTACCTGCTAAGGTAGCAAAGATAGTAGTTGTACCATAAGCTCCAGAAGATGGAGACATTCCCATACCATCTACTGTATATGTACCACCAGTACCAATTCCTACTGGATTTAAGCTAAAGACGATAAAATCATCGCTACCATCGGAAGGTGTACCATTATCATCACAACTAATGTTGCTCAAGTTAGTGCTAAATAGATTACAAGAACCCGAGCAACTACCAGGATCACTAATAAATACATCCTGTGAACAGTTTGGATCGTTGACATCCGTCACAGTCACAAAAAATCCTCCTGCACCTGCACTTCCTGCACCTGCTGAGAATGTAGTCGAACTGCCATAAGTAGCAAGAACTGGCAATACATTTCCTGAAACCGTATATTCTGCTCCTAAATCTGCTCCAATTGGATCCAAATCAAAGAAAATGATATCATCCGTATCATCGGTAGGTGTGCCATTATCATTACACACTACATTGCTTAATCCTACATCCAAAATTTCACACATTACAGCACATGTTCCTGGATCAGTAACCGTAAAATCAAAAGTACAGTTAGCGTTCGCGTCATCTGTTAAAGTTAGATTTAGATCGCCATTCCCTGCAGCTCCTGCTGACGTAATAAAAATATTGGGGCTACCGTATATTCCCGTATTGTTGGTAAAGTTTGCTCCTGAAAGGGAATAGCCATTGCCTAAACTTGTACCTGTTGGATCAATCGTAAAAATAATTTGATCATCAGAAGGATCATTTGGGGTACCACTATCACCACAAACAACATTAGCTAGATTAATGTCCATCACTTCACAATCACCAGAACAATTTCCTGGAGCTTCTACGACAAATGTGAACGTACAATTCGGATTGTTTACATCAACGATCGTTAAAACTAAGTCTGGTCCATCTGCTGAACCAATCGTTCCGGTGAAAGTAGTTGGGGCACCATACATCGCAAAATCTTGATCTAAGCGCGCACCAGTTACTTCATAAAGTCCTGAAAGACCATTACCTGTCGGATTTATCGTAAAAACGATTCTATCATCATTAGGGTTATCAGAACCTAAATCATCACAACCCACATCTGTTAGATTAACATCATCAATATTACAAGGGTCATTACAATCGCCAGTATCCACAATCGTAAAGCCAACGGTACAACTTACGCTCGAACCATCTGTAATCGTCAACTGTAAGTTGCCATTCCCTGCTGTTCCAGCTTGGGTAGAAAAAGTCGAAGGACCTCCATAAGTACCTGTAGTCGTTGTCATTCCAGGACCACTTACTGTATATGTAGAACCTAAGTCAATTCCTACAGGGTTAAGTGTGAAAGTGAAGAAATCATCTGTATCATCATCACCTGTTCCATTATTATTACATTGAACATTTGACAATCCAGCGCCTGTCAAATCACAGTTGCCAGATGTACATGGACTCGCAGAGCCGCTTTGCACTTGATTGGTACCATTACCAACTGGGTCTAACCAATCTTTTAGTCGCCTTCTATTGTCTGTAGCTCCATTGTTTTCCCAAGAGTAAGAAACCTTGCCATAATCACCCTCATCATTAGCAGGATTAGAACAGTTAGGCTGGCCACCTAAGAAACCACCAAATAGCTGACCAATAATATTTTTATCTTCATTAAACAATGGAGAACCCGAAGATCCCCCTTCGGTTACAGACCAGCCATTGGCTGTTTGCGACCAATAAATTCTCCAATAGTGGTTATTAACGACAGACTGTGGGACAATATCGTGCGTAGCAATTTTCTTTGCATCACCCGCTGGATGATGAATACCAACACCTGTGTTGCCTGGATCGCCTGTTGCATCGAAACCGGCAAACCAAACATCATAAGAATCATTTGGGTTTTCAATCAGTTCTAATAAGGCAAAATCTGATGCTGCAGAAGCAGAGTTTTCTGCAGTATTCGCTCTTACAGTGGCCCCAGTTGTCGTTTCTGAAGGAACACTTCCTGAATTGGAACAACTCGCCCGCTCAAAGTTCCAGTAAAAAACGTGATTTGACATATCGGGATTCGTTACTGCATCATAGGTCGGATCAATACAGTGGTTTGCCGTTAAGAAGTAAGGTTTACAATCCTGTGCCGTATTATTAATCAAAGCACCTGTACACAATGAAGAGCCATTAATAACGATTCTAGCAACACTTTTCTTTTCATTTTGCCAATTATCCCCTTCTGGAGAACAGTTTACATTGACTTGGCAACTACCCGCATCATTTAATCCTTCAGAACCATTTTCTGCCAGCGAACGATATCCGTGGGAAACTTGACCTATAGATAAACGACCAAGTCCTCTTTGCGCAGCTGGCTCATAGTATTCAATAATGGCCTCGTCATCAAAAATAATCTCTGTAGCAAATTTATTAGTCGGACGATTATTCTGTGATCCAAAAGCACCAATTACTTGTTTGCGATCGCCACTATATACATATAATAAAGCATCCTTTGGCATGTAAAAATCGTCATATAAAAAGTTTATACTTAATGCATCAGGGCAACTAAATTTTAATTGCCAGATACGATCTCCATTTGACAATTCGGTCCATCTCCCAGCATTATTTAGGTCATACTGTACCATGAATGCTTGCGCAAAGCGCCAAGGCATATTCTGTTGATCATTTATACGATCTTCTTCGGTTAATTTGTCGATATCAATTTGTGGCATAGTAATTACGGGTGCTTGCCAATCCATATCATATTCAAAACTTTTCGGTGTGCCCCCTCTGCTCAATTGAGCAATAGTCTGTTGTGGAAGTAAAAAACTAAGAAGTAACATCGAAAGAAAGATCCAATTTTTCATGTAAGTAGGTTTTAATCGATCATGATCGAATATCTTGAAAAAATGTAGTTTAACTTTTTGCGCGTCAAAAAAATAATTTGGCGTAAATAATTGTTTTTGCATTAGTTAAATATATAGATCAATGAAATAGGTTAATCGTTTCAAATTCGGGAGATAATGAATTCTGGTAACACCATAAATAACCATAATGGTACTTCAGGCATCAAGAGCTTGCAAGTATATGCTATTCCATAACAGCTTTTGATAAATATGAATATTTCTAGTATGGATGTAGAGGATCTTGCTTCCTAGAATTAGGAAAACAGATGCTCTTTCTTTTTACATACTTTACGCTGATTTACTGAAAGAGTTACTTTTTTTAAAAAATAACCGTAAGTGCTTTAATATAACTGGTAGCCTGATGGATGAGTAATTCGATATGAATATAGTTACTATTTTGTTCATATCAAAAGGAATTTAACTCTTGACTTCACTTTGTAAATGGCAAGACATTTGATGAGTGCGACACCAACTAGGAAGATTATCTAGGATGATCGAGTAGGAAAAGTTTGACCTATGGTTCTTTTTTTTCTATTTCTTCCTTTTCAATAAAATCTAAAGAAACGGAATTGATGCAATATCGTAAGCCAGTTGGTTGGGGTCCATCGGAAAATACATGGCCCAAGTGGCCATCACATCTTGCACAAAGCACTTCTACCCTAAGCATACCATATGACCGATCTTGTTTTTCAGTAATATATTCTTTATTCACAGGTTCATAAAAGCTTGGCCAACCTGTTCCAGACTTAAATTTTGTTTTTGATTCAAAAAGGGGTAAGCCACAAGCTCGACAGGTGTACAAACCATCCTCTTTGTTGTTCCAGAGGTCTCCTGAAAAAGCGTACTCTGTTCCCGCTTGGCGCAAAACATAATACTCTTGCTCATTTAACTCCACTCTCCATTCTGCCTCCGTTTTTTTTATTCTTTCTATTGAATTGCCTTGAGCAGGAATGTACATTTGATTGGAAGAAGAACCCGATGTTTTTTCTTTCGAAAAATCACTACAAGCACCAGATAATAAGGCTAAACAAAATAAAATTAGGGGTTTCATTATTTCCTGTTTTTTCTCCGTAGTCTGGGATGATTCCACTCTTCTTTTTGTGCAAATTCTACGATGTTTTTCAAAAATGCCATCATGGAAAGAAAAATAAGATAGCCAATAGTCACTACGACATAAATCCATTTGTAAGAGCCCGCTTGTCCAATAGTTAGAGAAGAAGTAAGGTAAGCAAACAAGCCAGCTGCTCCTGCCAATCCCATAAAGCTGTACATGGACTTCCCCCAGTACTTCATTAGATTCTTCGAAGACAAAGAAAAAATACTGTTAAACAAAGCAAATAATAACATAAATGCTGCCGCCGCCATCCACGGAAATCGATCCGTCACAGGCATTAATCCTGTGAATTTGACTATTTTTGCGATCAAAACGAAGCAAACGACACCACCAAAGGTGATTGCAGCTTGTAATATAGGATTGTATGCCCTATCAAATAATGATTGTTGTGTATCCATAACCTATGTAAGTCGATTTATCCTTGATTGTTCAAATACAACTCTAATTTAACAGGAATGAGAAGAGACAAATTAAAAAGTATTCAATTAGCACTATTTTTTACATTTTCATGTTTTTTAAACCCACTTCAAGCTCAGTTTTTAGAAATTTGGGAAATACAAGGCGATGGCGAATCTAGCCCCTATGAGGAGCAAGTCGTCACTACTATCCAAAATATTGTTACTGCCGTAGGCAATGACCGTTTTTTCATGCAAACACCAAGTAGTCGCTCAGACAATGACCCTAATACTTCTGATGCTATTATGGTATTCACTAATGCTAATCCTAATGTAGTCGTTGGTGATCTAGTTTCTGTTTCCGGTCGGATTAATGAAGTGGATGATAATACCCAGTTTAACTTTCTAGGTTTACAATTAGACATTGTCGATATCGATCAAGATCTTCCGCCAGTTGTCAACTTTGATGAAAACTTTCCGAGTAGCACAGCAAGTTTACTACACTCGCTAGAAGCTATTGAAGGGATGGTAGTTAACTTTAATGCTACTTGCGTAGCACCGAGTTCTGGTGGAGACCTTGCTGGCTTAGTTACGACCGAAGATCGTCCATTTAGAGAACCAGGTATACAATTCCCTGGGCAGAATAATCTACCAGTATGGGATGGCAACCCAGAGATTTTTTGGATTGACCCTGATGGCCTGACCCAACCCAACAACCGATTTATAGGAGCCGGTATGATTGTTGCTGGCGAAGGGCCGATTGTACAGGATGATGATCGTTATCTTGTATTACCAGTTGCTTATAATATTGGCGGGCAAGGCTATTTGACGGAAGTCAGAGAAAAAGAGTTGGGCGAAATAACAGTCGGATGTTTTAATGTACTATTGCTAAACCCCAATAGCTCTAACTTCCAAACCAAGCTTAGAAAATTATCCAAGTATATTGTAGAGTCGATGAATGCTCCAGATATCATTGGACTACAAGAGTTAGCCAATTCCAATGCTTTAAATAGCCTACGGAATTTTATATTACAAAATTATGGTGTTAATTATACTCCTTATTTCGAACAAGGAACGGGTAATGTCAATACGGGCTATCTAGTTAAAAGTTTTATGTTTTCTGATGTTACGGTCGTTCCATTAGGAGCGGATGAAACCATTAGTATAGGTGGTTCTCTACATGATCGACCGCCTTTGTTGCTTAGCGCAAATGTTGTTTCTGATCCGCCAACTCCAATTCGTGTACTAAATATGCATATGAGAAGTTTGTTAGATATCGAAGGCGAGAATTCCTTCTTTGTGCGTACCAAGCGCCATGAGCAAGCTATCTCTGTCGCTAATATGGTTCAGGATCGTCAAGATGAAAATTTAATCTTGATTGGAGACTTTAATGCTTTCCAATTTACAGATGGATACGTTGATGTGATGAACCAAATTACTGGAACAGAAAGCTTAGGAGCCATATTTACCCAACAAGATATTGTAAATCCTCCACTTAACAACCACATGCTAGACCTTCCGGAAGAAGAGCAATATTCATTTGTTTTTAATGGAAGTGCCCAGATATTGGATCATTGTCTTTCGGTACAAGGTTTGCAAGGCATGGAAGTTATTGAGGTACAATATGCTAGAGGGAATGCAGACCAACCCTCTGATTTTAGCTCAAATAATCAATTGGTGAATCGTTCTTCTGACCATGATGGCTTTGTAGCTTATATTTCCATTGATCAACCAATCACTGCAATGCCATCAATAGAGCTAGAAGAATCCTTGATAGTCCATTTCCAAAATCCACTTACTTTGGGTCAAAATATCCTTTTAGAATGGAAAGGTAAACAAAACCTAAGCTTTGAGATTTTGGACATGCAAGGCCAACAAATACAAAGAGGACCAATCAGTCAAGGGCAGCAGTCCATTGTATTAAATAAACTTTATACTAATGGAAGCTATTTCCTTCGCATAGGTGCTGGAAAAGACTTTAAAAGCTGGAAAATGGTGATCACAAACTAAAAGCGTCTTCCAATACTTAGTCCAAACAGAAGGATACTTCCCTGACCTGTTTCTTCTCCTTCTGTTTGGATATTCACTTCCCATCCAAAAGCAAAACTTGGACTTATTATCCAATCTTCGCTAAGTTTCCATAAATAGCCTAACTCGGCTGTTGGTTGCACCACAATGATATCGGTGGTACCCATATTCTTATCAGGGCTAGCCGAATTGGACTTCCAATCAATTTGGTTAAACCAAATATCATTCCTTATACCTAGATACCAAGCTTTAAATCCATCTTTAATATATCTTTTATATCCAAGCGTAAACCCATATCCTGTGCCCGTTTCGTCATCCTGCACCCCCAAATCTCTATGATCAATAATTTGATAGCCTAGACGCAGATGCACGGCATTTTTGGCAGCAAATCCTTTTTCTATTTTACAGCCTGGAATCAATCCGGTTGGATATACTTGAAACTCAAAATCTATATCTAAAACATTATTTTGTGCACTTATAAAACTAAAGCCCCAACAAAGTACGAATCCCAAGAAGTAATTTTTCATTTTATCGTTTTTTAAACCATTTTCTAACCACATTTTCAGCTGATTTCCTATTCGGAGTAAAACTGGTATTCTCTTGCCCTTGATACCCTAAATAACTGGGCCATTTCCACCACATCATTCCTTTGCACCAAGCTTTATCCTTGATACCCTCAAAAACAACTTCATAGCATAAGGCTTGGGCTTGCTCACTAAATCCTCTTCCTTGGGCCTCTTCGTGAGGATTCTCCCAAGTTCGTTGTACACTTCTAAATCCAATTTCAGTAAAGACCAATGGTTTATCAAAGCGCTGAGTTACTTTCTCTATTTTTTTGATTATTGTCTCAAATTGAGTGGCAAGTGCCTTTTTCGAGACCTCCTCCCCTTTCCCCAGAGGATAATAACAGTTTAAGCCGATGTAGTCGAATTCATCCCAAAACTCAAATTGCTCAAATTCTTTTCCCCAATTGGCACAATAGGTCAAATCACCACTGAATAAAGGTCTGATTTTTTTGATTAACTCTCTCCAGCGTTCTGGTTGAGCGATGGTTGCTTTTGCAAATTCTACGCCAAGGCTTAAGCCATCATACTCATACATTTCTGCTAAAAGTGCATAGTGGCGAATCCAGCGATAGTAATAATCGAAGAAGGCATCCCAGTCTTCTTCCGTTTTCATCATGACCTCTCCTGGCCAACTTCGCCCCATCCAAATTTGTGGTTTCATCAGAGTGTACATACCCAATTCTTTAGCTTTAGCATTAGCAAAAATGACTGATTCATCATTTTCAGCACCTGGCGAATGTTGCAAATTGAAATAGGTTGGTTGGTTGGGATCACGCATGTAAGAGTAAGGTACGATGGCTAAGGCATTGGTACCTAAATCAAATAGTTTTTGTATAGAGGCTTGCGCCAAACTAGATCCGTAGCCATTATATATTCGGTAGCCTTCATGTGCAAAGTTAAACCCTTTGCAATAGTCTAATTGGAGCTTGGGCCTTAGATCAGGTTTCCAGTCGGCAAATCTTTTTTGCAAATAGATATCCCATTCTTTTTGGGCTTTCGCCAAATCCTGCGCATTGGCTTTCCAATTCTTGTAAATGTTGGAAAGGAATGTATTCATTCCATATTTAGCAATCAGGTATTCTACGAAAAGGGTGGCTGCTGGTTCCTTTACCAAATCAGATTCCCGTTCGTATAATGACTGATTCAGCAAATCCTTCACCTTGGGCATATTTCCTGAAGTGTATAATAGTCCAGCCCAGTATCGAATGCCTTTATGATGCCAAGTTTCTGCAAACTGCAAGGCTAATCCATCTTCTAATGCCGTCATATTAGATTTACCAAGGGTAGCTTCAACAAGTGCTTTATGCTCTCCGTTTTGTCCAGTACCTATCAGGTGATCATTCCATATTACATGCATTACCTTTTTATTCTCATCCAAATGCATAAGTTTCGTATTGTTAAACTGCAAGCCTTTGGTTTCTATATTGGAGTGAATACGATAGTCTAGACGAAAATCAACTGGATCTACACCCAAAAAATTGCACATTTTCTGGTAGTTATTTTCACAGGCAAGGGCTAAACCTTCGATATCATTTACATAAAGTTCTTTATCTGATGAAATAAACACAAAGTGGTCAGATACAGCTAAGGTATCCCCTTGTGCATTAAACTCAAAGTGCACTGTTTTATCCATCTTCCAGGTAGAATCTGCAAAATAACCAATCATTTTCATTGCAGATTTTTCATATAATTCATAGCCCCAACTTGCCCAAAACATTCTTGACCAATCTTTATCATATCTACTTTTAAGATAGTTGATAATCGATTCATTTTTATTTCCAGTGATGATAGAGATTGGAATTGAAGAGTTGTAGGGGTTGGGATACAAAAAAAGCTTCAGGACATTATCCTCCCGATCAAAGATTTGACCTGCAAATTCAAACTGATCGTTTTCTTTTTTAAAAGGAAGTTTTTGAAGAAGCTGTTCAAAAACAAGATGCTGTTCAAAGTCTCCGATGAGTACAACAGCGTTTTCTTTGATAAAGGTTTCTGTCAGGATAGTATCAGCTTGAACCTCTATTTCTAATGGTATTCTTGAAGAGAGCTTCACATCCGTCAATAGTTCAGCATAAGCCTCCGCAATTTCTTTGTTTTGTTGATGATAAACTAATACTACCTTCCCTAAATCTCGCATGGCATTTAATAAGGTCCTTCTTGAAGTTAAGGTATTGGTAGCAGAAGTGATAGATTGGGGTTCTGCAGTTGATGTACAGTTCAGAAAAAGAAATAGAAAGAAAATAACGATCATTCCTTGTTTTCCCCAATAGTGAAATACATTATTTTGCATAGCCTATGATGATTTTGTACAAAGTAGTCATTTTTTTAGAGCTTGATTAATAAAGGCTATTTATCCAATAAATCATAGTCTACCAATAACAAATGGCAATGGACTGCTTTTTTAGGCACATTTAACAGCATAAATGAAGAATTAATTATAAATCATATCCGTTAGAATGGCTATAAGACAAAAAAAGCCGTACTTTTGCGGCATCAACCTAGTCACTATGTGTATCTATTGATACCTTACTGACGTTTTCTTTTTAAATAATTCGTATTCTTTTGACAACATTTAAACAGTTAGGCCTTTCGGAGAAGATTTTGAGGGCACTCGTAGATTTAGGATTTGAAGAGCCAACTTCCATTCAAGAAAAAGCCATCCCACAACTATTAGAAGGTTATTCTGATTTTTTAGGATTAGCACAAACAGGCACAGGTAAAACAGCTGCTTTTGGTTTACCTCTTCTTGATCAAATCGATCCAACAGAAAAAGAAACACAGGCGCTTATTCTTGCTCCCACAAGAGAGCTAGGACAACAAATTGCAGAGCAAATTTATAAATACAGCAAATACTTGCAAAAGATCAATGTATTAGCTGTTTATGGTGGTGCGCCTATTAGCAATCAGATTAGAGCGCTTCAAAAGCCACAACACATTATCATCGCTACACCTGGGCGTTTAATTGACTTAATTAAGCGTAAGGCTGTAAAATTAGAAAACCTTAAGTTTTTGGTTTTAGATGAAGCAGATGAGATGCTGAATATGGGTTTCAAAGAGGAGCTCGATAAAATTTTGAGCTATACTCCTGAAGACAAATTAACGTGGCTATTTTCTGCAACTATGCCAAGGGAAATTAAGCGAATCGTAAGTGAGTATATGGATGATCCTGTTGAAGTAAAGATCAATCCAAAAAATACAGTCAATACCAATATTGAACATCAATTTACGTTCGTAAAACGTGCAGACAAGGCAGAAGCATTGATGCGATTTCTAGATGTATCGCCAGACATTTTGGGTGTTGTATTCTGCCGTACTAAAAGAGATACGCGTGACTTAGCAGATGAGCTAGGTCGTAGAAACTATCGTGCAGATGCCTTGCACGGTGATCTATCACAACCTCAACGTGATCGAGTGATGCGTAAATTCAAGGAGCATCAGCTTCAAGTGCTGATTGCTACAGATGTTGCAGCTAGAGGGATTGATGTAAATGATTTAACGCACGTTTTTCATTTCAGTCTACCTGACAGCAATGCTTACTATACGCACAGAAGTGGCCGTACGGCGAGAGCTGGAAAAAAAGGTACTTCTATCGCGTTTATTAATAGCAGAGAAACGCGTAGAATCCATTTCATGGAAAAAGATCTTGGGATTAATTTCACGAAAGTGAAAATTCCCAATGCTCAGGATATTGTTAAAAACCGTCTTGAAAATTGGTGTAACCAGATTTTAGAAAAGAATGGGCACCCTGCTGTAGAGCCTAAAATGCTCTCCATGGCACAGGAAAAGTTTGAGGAACTTTCCAAAGAAGAGCTGATCCGAAGAGTGATGATGAGTGAAATGGAAAGAATCAACGTAAAAGGGCCAGATCTTAATCCTGAAATGCCAAGAAACGAAAAAAGGTCTACCAAGAGAAGGCCTCAGGGTAATTTCCGTAGAAGAGGTGGTGGAAGACATCGTTCTCAAAGAGACAGAGATAGAGGAGGTTCAAGAGGTGGCTATAAAAAGAAAAAAAGATATTAGAAGAACGTAGTGGCTTTGGCTGCTCATTTTACTGCTACAGATATTGCCTTCTACTAGAATATTAATTTTGCTCTGGTAGAAGGCATTTTTTGTATTAATGACAAGGCTTAGAAATCAATCTATCTTAATAATTTCGAATCCTAGAAGGTTATACTCGTGCTTATTGTGATTGCTCAGCAATCAATTCTGGACAATGATGTGCTTAACTTTCGCTCGAATTTGACTAGTAAAATGTTGAGGAGGAAAATGAAAAATCCAACTCCTTGCTTAAGTTTATCCTGTTGCACAAACATTGTAAAAATAATAATGATAAAATAGATAGCCTCAGAAATAGAAAAAGTACCTCTTTGTGTAAAAAATAAAAATATATTTTCGATATAGATCATTCATAAAAAACAATATTGCTTGAATTATTATATCTTTATACGGCAATATAAATATTCATTATTCCTCCTCACAGAAACAAAGACGTCCAACAAGCAATCCAACTGACTACTATAAGAATTCAAGGTAAGCATTTAGTAAAAGCCATATCATGGTAGGTTCTACACAGCAAAAGGATAAAGAAATACAACAGCTTCTGGAAGAAATTAATAATCTGAAGGAAAAGCTCTATGAGAAAGAATTATTGTTCAGCAATATGCTAAATGGAATGATCGCAGGAAACTGGGATTGGCATATTCCTAAAGAATATCATTACATAAGCCCTTCATTTAAAGAACTGCTTGGTTATCAGGATTATGAAGTTCCAAATTCTCCAGATGCTTGGCCAATGCTAGTACATCATGATGATCTACAAGCAATGGTGAACAAGTTCAATGAACATGTAGCCTCCCATGGTTCTCTACCATTTGATCACGAAGCACGTTTTATTCATAAAGATGGCTCCTATCTTTGGATACAAACAAGAGGAGAAGTAGTAGAGTGGGATAAAAAAGGAAAACCCATTAGAATGGTAGGTAATCATGCGAATATCGATTATATAAAAAGCTCTAAAATCAAAGTTCAGGAGATCAAACAAGCCCTAGTCGATAAAACTAAAAGATACGAATTAGCGGCAAATGCAACGGGCTTTGGTATCTGGGAGCTCGATTTAGCAAAGATGCAATGTATTTGGGATGATAACATGTTTGGCCTTTATAATCTACCTATTCAAAAAACCCCCGATCATCAAACTTGGCTGAATAATTATGTTCATCCAGAAGATAGACATTTAATTGGTGAAGTTATTGAAAAAGTACTTCAGACCAAAGAGAAGTGCGGTATACAATTCAGAATAATTAGAACAGATGGTCAAATTAGACAAATTAAGTCTGTTGTACTCGTAAAATTGGATGAAGCAGGCCATCCTTACCGCTTGATGGGTTCAAATATTGATATTACTAAAGAATTAGAGCTAGAGCGTCAGCAAATCCAATCCCATCAGTTAAAGCAAAAAAATAAAGAGCTCGAACAGTTTGCTTACATTGCTTCGCATGATATGCAGGAGCCGCTTCGAACGGTCAAGAACTTTGCTTATCTAATCGATAAACAATACCGTGATCAATTGGATGATAATGCAGGGCGTTATCTTCAGTTTATTACAGATGCAACGACAAGAATGAGTAATTTAGTAAAAGGATTATTGGATTACTCTAGAATTGGTGTAGAAAAACACCTTTCAGAAATTAATTGTAATAAATTACTTAAGAACATACAAGCTGACCTTAAAACCTTAATAAGTGAAAATAATGCCTCTATTCAATTTGATTATTTGCCAATAATTACAGCTTACCCAACTGAATTGAGGGTTTTATTCCAAAATTTAATTGTTAATGCAATTAAGTTTAAAAAGAAGAAGACCGATCCAGTTGTTAAAATTTCTTGCCAAATCCTAAACAACTATTGGAAATTTTCCGTAGAAGACAATGGCATAGGTATTGCAAAAGAAGATCAAGAAAAAATATTCATCATTTTCCAGCGTTTGCATCAAAACAATACTTCCAAAGGAACGGGTATTGGCTTAGCCCATAGCCAAAGAATTGTCGGTTTGCATAATGGAAAAATCTGGGTAGAGTCCGAAATAGGGAAAGGCAGTATATTCTATTTTACAATCTCTCACAATCTATTTAACTCATGAATAAAAGATTAGATTGTTTTTTACTAATCGATGATAATGAAGCGGATAATGTTTATCACGAAATTATAATTGAAGAAGCTGGTTGTGTAAAAGAAGTAATCAGTGTACAAAGTGGTAAAGATGGCTTAGAACTACTAATGGGAAATAAAGAGGAAGCCCCACCTGCACCTAATATCATTTTTCTGGATATCAATATGCCCGGCATGAATGGTTGGGAATTTTTGGATGAATATCAAAAGCTGCATTCCAAAAACCAAGCAGATATAATTATCATTATGCTCACTACTTCTCTCAACCCTGATGATCGTAAACGAGCAGAAAAGATAGAGGCTATCAAAGATTTCAAAACTAAACCATTAACGACCAACATGCTTAAAGAAATTCTGGAAAAACACTTTTAAGCTTATCTGGACTTTAGCATTTAAGCAGCTCTAGTAGCGGCCTCGATTAAATGGTTAGCCCAAATTGATTTTAAATAATACATGTCGTCCTTAAAAGGGGACATTGAAAAATAGTTTTTGCGCCAGATCTACCTTCGGACAGAGGCGATAGCATCCGAAAAAGTTGGATGTGATTTTTGATACCATGCACAAGGTTTTATGTTGATGAGCTTTTGATGATTTAACTCATCGGCCCAAATGGTAATGAGAGTAAATAGAGCCATTAACACAGGAGTTGATTATTTGGCTGATGGTTAAATCCAGTTTAGTACAAAGCAAGGCTGTTGGTTTAATCCTTCCTTTGGGGTCTTTTATCAAAACCCAACGAATAGGAAGGGGAGTCATTCCACTGTGATACCAAATGGCTGTTCCTGTGGCTACTAACATCTGTACAGAGCCGTGATTGTACCATTGAGGAATAGTAAGCTTAGTCCATTGAGTAGTTGGATCATTGATCAGATGCTCCAAATTTTTCAATCGAGCTCCTTTTTTACGATTTCGTCCTGGCCGACCTTTAGGTCTAGGTGGAACAAAATCATAAAGGGCTGCATCAAGCCGTAATCGAGTAATGACACAAACATGTTGGCGAACAGCAGCCAGTAACTCAATAACGGCATAAGAAAAGTCTGCGACAATGATGATCAGACGATTAGGCAACCATCGACTCAACTGCAACATCATCTGCTTGGCCCAATCAGTGAGTTTTTTATGTCTTTTGCCTTGCTTTTCGTTATACCTCTTTGAGGGAGCTAAAACGGTCAGAAAAGGCAAAGCCCAAACCCGATCGGCCCAACTAATGGGTGTTAAAAGCATCAAACTGATCCAGCGCAAACCACTGCATTTGACAAAATGACTTTTGGAGGATCGTACAGGATCGCGATAGATACCTTTAGTCTTAATCTTTGCACCGCGACGCCTCTCAATTGTTTCGTCAAGACCAAAAACTAATACTCCTTGAGGCGCAAAACAATCAACAAGAACTTGTAATAATATACTCGAAGCTTTGTAGGCAGACCATTTAGCAAGACTTAATACACGATAATATTTGTGAAATCGTTTTTCACTACTTAGTCCTACAGAGCGAAGAGCACTACTGACGGTACGGCGACCAATAGTCAATAGGCAACCTAACAATAAAACCTTCGCATGTTCAAAAATCTTTTGCTGAATAACGGAGCAAATTCCGATATTTGTTTCGAGAATTCTTTTGGTAGTGTCATCATAAATTTAAGTGTCGTAACTCAAATTTATTCACTAGCAGAGAATTCTCTTATTTTTTTTCAGACTTTGGCAAAATGCTAAAGTCCAGCTTAGATCAATCAATTTTTTAAACTTATTTCATTTTTTTTTATTTAAGTTATTAAGTTATATTACAATAACTATAGATTAAAAGGCCAATTTTTTGGTCAAAAAACACTTACCTTAAAGGCTGTAATAAATCGTTTGATTTGCTCAAATCATTTCAAGTATGAATAAAGGAGATAAACCCTCGTCTTGGTCTGAAGAGGATATACAAGCATTAATACAAAAAAATAAAGAGCTTACTCAAATCATTAAAGAAAGAGAAACCATTTTTAATGAGATCCTAGAAGTTAGTAAGGCAGGCTATTGGGACTGGCGATTTAAAGAAGGCTATCAATATTTGAGTCCCTCCTTTAAAAGTATGTTTGGATATGAAGAAGATGAATTACCTAATCATGCTAATGTTTGGCAAAAAATTATACACCCTGACGATTTAGAAGGTGTTTTTCAGACCTTTGATGCGCATATCCAATCGAAAGGTAAAGTACCTTTTACCAATACAGTGCGGTATTACCATAAGGATGGTTCTATTATTTGGGTATTTTGCAAAGGCAAAGTGATCAGTTGGGATGAAAATGGCAAGCCACTCCGAATGGTAGGCAGTCACGTAAATATTACCCCCTTAAAACACTCAGAGCAAAACCTAAAGAAAATAAAAGCGGAGCTCGTCAAACAAACTGCTCGCTATCAATTGGTCACTGATATTGCTAAAATAGGTATCTGGGAACTCAATCTGGAAACCAATGAAGCCATATGGGATCATAATATGTATAAAATTTATGGCCTTGAAAAAGATGATATTGCACCTGGTTTTATTGAATGGACTACCAAGTTTGTCCACTCAGAGGATGTGGTAAAAATTGTACAACTGGTAGAAGAAATTATTCGAGACGAAAAAGAAAAGTATATACAATTTAGAATAAGGACAAAAGATACGAATGATGAAAAAATCATCACTGCCGTAACCTCTGTTTATAAAGATAGCTCTGGAAACCCAATAAAACTTTTTGGAACTAATATTGACCTGACACGAGATATTTCACTGGAAAGACAAAAGCTAAAAACCCAAGCTCTTGAAAAGCAAAATAAAGAACTAGAACAATTTGCATATGTGGCCTCACATGATCTTCAAGAACCATTGAGAACGGTAGATAATTTTGTAGGCCTAATTCAAAAAATGTACGCTCATTCTTTTGATCAGAAAGGACTCAAATTTTTAGATCTCATTCAAAATGCAACCAATCGAATGAGTCAACTAGTAAAAGGATTATTAGACTACTCGAGAATTGGTATGCGTAAGAAGCGGTCTAGGATAGATATCAATAAAGTTGTAAATGATATCATAGCAGATATTGGTACTTTTATTGAAGAAAAAAAAGCTAGTATCACTATTGAAGAAAATCTACCCGTAATTTTAGCCTACCCACTTGAAATAAGAATCATATTCCAAAACTTAATTATCAATGCAATTAAGTTCCATCAAGCGGAACAAAGACCTCGCATTGAAATTAGCAGTACTGAAAATAAAAGTCATTGGATATTTAAGATAAAGGATAATGGGATTGGAATTTCCCCAGAAGATCAAAAAAGGATATTCATTATTTTTCAACGTCTACATCTTCCAAATGAGTATGAGGGAAATGGAATTGGACTAGCTCATTGTCAAAAAATTGCAGATATTCACATGGGAGATATTTGGGTGGAATCCGAACTGGGATTAGGGAGCACTTTCTTTTTCTCTGTGCATAAAAAACTTATAGAAATGTAAGCATTTCATTCGTGATGAATTAGTGTATGTGGGAAATTTGTTCTTTGGGCCGAAGGGATCAATACACGACTTAGTACCAAGTTCCGATATACCAATATCATCCTTAAG
>JAKVCU010000107.1 GCA_022448955.1 Saprospiraceae bacterium | reverse complement strand
TTAAGTTACTTTAGTCAAAAAATGAAGATGAAGAATGTATTAATTGTCTTGATAATGATTGGGTTCGTCGGCCACTTAAGTGCCCAGGGAAAAAAAATTTCGATACTACCAACAATCGGGGTTTCCATGCAGCTTCTTAATAAAGGAACAGCTTATCATTTGGGAGTTAACCCCTCTTATCGATTCAGTGAAAAATTTTCGGGTGAGGCGCAAATATCTTATTTATATTTCCAAACCGAAGGTTCCTTCCTATCAGGAAATACAGGTTTTGAAAATATTGTCAACGCTTTGATAGGAGGTAGATTTTACCTCAATGCTGAAGATAAGAAGACGCGATTCTTCTTAAATCTTCTTGCTGGTATAAATTACACAAAAGAAGAGTTAAATAATGGCGTTGAGAAAGATGGTGAATTTAACTTTGGATATTCAGTAGGATCATTTATTGATTTCAATAAGATAGTAATCGGATTAACCTTTGACGCTCCACAAAATATTGTACTCAAGCTCGGGTATTCTTTTTGAAATTGAACAAAGAGAAAGCTGATTATAACCAATTATATGTAATCATATCAGCTAGTTGTTGACACGCCCCACAACCAAAATCTTTAACATAGCCCAAAAATCTTATTGCAAACACCACCCTTTAGGCCTATTTATATTCAAGATTTATTTATATAAAGATTCCTTCTTTTTACTCAATTTATCATTATGAGAAATATTCAAAATGCCATTCGTAATAGTGACCTTGAGGCAGTAAAGCTTATTCTTCAAAATGATCCTTCTAGTGCCTCAAGGCCAGGAGAAAGAGGCTTTCCTCCGATCATTTTCGCTGCTTACAGCGAGGATCAAGCAATTTGTGAGTTGTTAATTGAAGCTGGTGCAGATGTTAATGCACAAGATATAGCTGGTAATACTGCTTTAATGGGGGTTTGTTTTAAAGGTTTTAATGATATTGTCCAGTTTCTAATCGAAAAGGGTGCGGACGTCAACCTAAAAAATAAAGCAGGTGGAACAGCACTTAGCTTTGCTGCCACTTTCAATCAGAACACTGTCGCTAAAACTTTACTGGCTAATGGGGCAGAAACCAATACAAAAGATCAAAATGGTCAAACTCCACTAGAATTGGCACAAAAGCAAGGTAATATAGAACTTATTGCTTTACTGCAAGCTAGTCATTAAACTAATTTATATATGGGTTTGAATGCTTGTGCATAAACTATAAAGAGATTGTGATTATATTAACTGTACGCCTGCCTAGTGCAGCAATTGCTCGCTAGGCAGTTTTTTAACAAAAAAAGAGTACCCAAACGGGCACTCTCTCCTAGTTAAAATCTCTTTTACTGAAGAATATGTTTTACTTACTGTACAAATAACTGTTTGCTGAGTGTTTGCTGGCCATTGGTCATTTTGATAATATATGTACCTTTTTGAAATTCTTCGAAGAAAAATTGATCCACACTAGAACTCATATTTAATTCTTCCAACTTCTTTCCTGAAATATCAAATATCTGGATGTTAATCAGTCCTTCGCTTTTCCAATCTGTAGATACTGTGAAGCTGCCTGGACTTGGGTTTGGAAATACTTCAAAATCGCTTTCTTGCTGAATAGTATTAGAAGGATTAATCCTCAATGGGTCGTATTCAAGATTTATGTATTGGTAGTAAGTTTCGCCACAACGGTCAAGTCCGAAATATGGATTACTTTTTTCAACATCTACCTCATCAACAACTATATTTAAATCTGCATTTTGAATCAACAAAGATTCAAGTTCCAATTCTAGGTTATAAACATATACTTGGCTATCGTTGTAATTGCACAAACCACCTCCGCTAAAAGGTACCTTATGAATGGAAAATCGATCTTTACCTTGAGGTGAAGGAAATTGCCCAGTAAAGGCAAGGAAATTCCCAAAGGTAGGATCAACTACAGGTACTAGTCCTGCCATACCTGTTATATCTTGATCTGTTTGATAGTAATCAAACCCAATAGGACTACCGTCTAAATCTGTTTTTAATAAAAAATAATCTCTTTGCCCATTGCTTTGATCATCAATTCCTCCGATTGCTAGATGAGAATTATCCACCACTTTTATTTCATAAGGAGAAAAACCACTATCGCTATCGCTAGTTCCTTGATAGTATACTTTATTCCACATTTCGTTCCCAGCGTCGTCAATGGCAATCACTACAAACTGTCCAGTATCTGAATAGCTTCCATCTTTTTTGAAGGTTTCGGCTAGGATGTAATATTCATTAAAAGCACTCACTTCAAAATTAGCTAAATAGATACCAAAGTTGCTATTTTGGATTGTTCTGTTCCAAAGGATATTTAATTGATCATCTAATCGAATCAAGGTAGGATAGTATTGATGTTGACCATTAATTATTTCCACTTTATTAACAAAGGCAATATAACCGCCACCTGCCAATGGTCGAATACATACACCTGAAAAAGTATTTGAATTTGGCGATTTGATCACCTTCTTCTTACTTATATTTCCATTTGCGTCAAGCAATAAAAAGAATACTACTTTTTCATTGTTGATCAATTCTGTATTTCCAACCCCAGCATACTCTCCATTATAATTAGGTACAATCTCATTAATATGAGAAGTAGAACATAAAATATTTACTTCTCCTGCTGGCTCCCAGCATACATAGCGTTTCATCCAACTTGGCTGACCGTCTGGTTCTGCTTTGAATAAATAAGAAGGACCTAAAATACCATTTGTCAAAAAATCACCTGCTATGATGTAGCCTCCGTCTGCTGCATGATCCAGACTGCGAAGAATCACATCTCTAGAATCATCATAGTTGTATGCATTTACCCAATCTGGCCATCCATACATATTTGTTTTTGATAATAGTAATTGGTTGGCACCATTGTCTCTATCTTCCAAAACTGCAGCCGTCAATAAATGTCCATCGTCAAGAATTGGACCTTTTGATTGAGCTAAATCGTAGTCATGCATCCATAAATCATCATGGTAAATAAACTGAGCGAAGGTAAAAGAAGGGAGCATCAAGAGAACAAAGATGCCCCATCTTTGAATAAATGTTTTCATTGGTTTTTAATTAAGGGGTTAATAATTTCATTTGATTGACAGCTACAATTTTTATTTCACGTGCAGTAGCTGCTTTAAGGGTTATTATTATCCTAAAGCAGAAATAAATTTCGCTTCGGGATGATACCGGGCCGATTGCTTGCAATAAAGCTGCTAGCGAATCTGGTTCTTGGTATATTCACTGGAATTATCCAGGTAGTTTGCAAAGACCAGTCAATGGTCTTTTGCTTTTTGAGAATTGAGAAACAATTTCGAAATACTAATTCGCTTTTCTAAAAGCTCTTTTGGGGTCGTTGCTGAAACAAATATATGGGAAAGAAATTGCTAAATTTTATACTGTTGTTGCAAGCTTTTGAAGTTATGTGCTATTTAAAATTATGTTGCACAAAGCGAAATTATGTGTAGAAAAAGCACAAAATGTATATTTTAAGTGAAACATATTGTTGGTATAAACAAACCAATACGCTAGGCTTTATTCACTCATTATGGGGGCCATCGCTAGTTGGCTAGGCAGTAACCTTTTAAAAGGCAGCAGTTCTGGCCTTATCGTAGAGATCGTCCTGGGGATTATTAGACCTTGGGCTTTTGGTGTTTTAAACATCAATATCTCTGGAGGTGTATTGACTGACATCATTAAATGTACGACTGGTACTGTGCTCGTCTTATTCATTTACAACTTAAGCGGCTAGTCAAAATTGCTTGTATAATAAAATTGTTCATTCGAAAATTATAAGTAACTGACGAGAGGAAAGTTACGCACGATTTTAGAGGGGACTAAAAAAATTTATTATCCCAATTTCAGCCAGAAGCTGACAGGTTCTAGCCGAACTACTTAGTTGCAAGGAAATAAAAAAGAAGCCCTCCCAGTTACTCACTGGAAAGGCTTAGTTATTGTATACGTTCTGATTTTTTACAAATCGGCCCAAGTTGCCCCCACTTCCGAATAAGGGATACACCCTCTATATTCTCCTGGAATAGGATCGTAATTAAGGACATTAGTGGCCACTTCTTCAGAAGAGAAATAACCTCCGATGATCAAGCCTTTTAAGTTCAAGAAATAATGCCCATCTGGTTTTTCTTGATCAGCAGGCATTTGCTCAATCGACTCTGCAAGCAATTTTGCTTCTTCATCCATGCGATTAAGCACTTCGTATTGTTCCTCTTTATCTAGTTCAATAAATGCTTTTCCATACTTATCTTTTGCGAAAGCATCCAAACTATCTATGCCATCTGTCATGATCTTTTGATCATCTGGCATCATAATCAATTTTATACTTTGATCAACAAAACTAGGAACGCCGACTTCTGTACCACTAGGAGTTTTTGTTTTTGGTAGAATTAAATCTGTTACGGTCATAAGGATTTGCCCCTGTTCCTTCGTCAAGAAGTCTGGTTGCCAATCTGGTAAAGTAGGTTCAGCTTGACATCCTTGTAAGATGCTAGCCATTACGGGAGCAGACAATGCATAGCCCGTAATCATTGCGGTTCTTTTTAATGCGTCTCTCCTATTCATTATAAGTTATTTTTTTTGAGTTCCTCTACAGCGTGATTTGCTGCACGAGCTGTGAAAGCCATATAAGTTAGAGAAGGATTCTGACAAGCAGCAGAAGTCATAAACGACCCATCTGTGATAAATACATTTGGTACGTCGTGCATCTGATTCCATTTATTTAATACAGAAGTTTTCGGATCTCGTCCCATTCTGGCCGTACCCATTTCATGTATACCTAATCCTGGATAAGAGCCTGCGTCGAAGGTTTCTACATTTTTAAATCCAGCTGCTTCGAGCATTTCCGCAGCGGAATTCATCATATCCTTACGCATATTCATTTCATTTTCCTTAAACTCACAATCCATCGTTAGAGTAGGTAGGCCATAGACATCCTTAACCTCTTCATTCAACGTGACTTTATTTTCGTAATAAGGCAAACATTCACCAAAACCATTCAAGCCTAACTGCCAAGGGCCTGCTTGTACCAATTGATCTTTTAAGTCAGCTGTGATGGTGGTATCCATTTCTCTTACAGCACGCATCCAATTTTGACGACTTCCTCCACCTTGATAACCAAAACCACGTAAGTAATCTTTCTGACGAGTAGCTTCATTCAGGTTTCGGAATCTAGGGATGTAAATACCATTTGGACGTCTTCCTTTAAAGTATTGATCATCAAATCCTTCCAAGATTCCGCTAGCACCTACTCTAAAATGATGATCCATGAGGTTGTGCCCTACCTGACCACTACTATTTCCTAGGCCATCTGGAAAAGCTTCTGATCTTGAGTTTAATAGGATAGATGTGGTGCCCAGAGCTGAGGCATTACAGAAGATAATCTTTGCAAAAAACTCCTTCGTTTCTTTTGTTTCCGCATCCAAAATGCGTACCCCTGAAGCACGGTTTGATTTTGGATCATAAATAATGGAATGTACAATAGAATTTGGACGTAAAGTCATATTGCCCGTTTCTGCAGCAGCAGGTAAAGTAGAAGAAAGGCTACTAAAATAAGCCCCATAAGGGCACCCACGCCTACAGCGATTACGAAATTGACATTTGGTACGGCCCTTTTTACCGGTAGCATCCGTCAAATGCGCTGTACGGCCAATAGTCAGAATACGATCTGTATATTTTTCCGCAATTTTTTTTCTTAAGTGCTCTTCTGCACAATTAAAATCCATTGGTGGTAGGAAATTTCCATCTGGCAACTGTGCCAAGCCTTCCTTACGTCCACTCACTCCAATAAAGGACTCCACCTTATCATACCATGGTGCGATATCATCATACCGCACTGGCCAATCTACTGCGATACCATCCTTTGCATTGGCTTCAAAATCCATTGGAC
The DNA here is from genome assembly GCA_022448955.1 of Saprospiraceae bacterium. Taxonomy (GTDB): domain Bacteria; phylum Bacteroidota; class Bacteroidia; order Chitinophagales; family Saprospiraceae; genus JALEHC01. The sequence continues at coordinate 22,887 of JAKVCU010000107.1, read as the reverse complement.
TCAATCGATAGGATTGACGCCCCCAAGTAATAGAACGGCCGCCTACATGATAGCCCCGAATCCAATCAAATCGTTTTACCTCCGTATATGGATGTTCTGTATCTTTTACCCACCAATGTTTAGAGGAAGGTTTCACCGTATAACCAGTACGATCCTGTTTTTGATAATCTTTCAACTCTTCTTGAGTCATTCTATTGCGATTGGGAAGCTCCCAATCATCCAAGCTGGCAGTAGGATAGTCTAATACGTGTTCAACCTTACGACCACGCTCAAGAACCAAGGTTTTGAGGCCATTCTCACAAAGTTCTTTTGCTGCCCAGCCTCCACTTATTCCGGAACCAATAACGATAGCATCATAAGTTACTTCGTTTTGTCCATTCGAATTAAAATACATAAACTTCAATTTTATATGCTTAGTAACACTCTTTCTGGATAGAGCAGTTTAATTATGGAAACATTACAAAATTCCTGATACCCCTAATCTAAACAAAAAAAATTTCTTTTACTGAACTGAAATACGAATAAAAACAAAATTCGTGTTATTTAGACACTATCTATGATAAATTACTCTATATTTATAAGCTTTAATTATTTATACTTTGAAATTTTTCTATGATCTTATCTAATTCTTTTAAATCTGCCTTTTGATTTAGGAAGTCGTCAATCCTAGCATCACCAAATGACTGAATCTTATAATCGGGTAAGTACTGTTTAAAATTAATCATCACGAGATGATCAATGATTCGTTCTTTTAATGGGTGCGAAACATTGTATTTATTCATAATAGATGCTTGTGTTCCGATATGAATAATTTCGTGAATTAATGTATTAGAAGGATCTTTATACTGTTTAAAGTTTCCATCCTTAGTGGTATAGATTAATATTTCACCTGTATCTGGATCATAACTTCCTCCTGGTCCGTAAAGCGTAAGCTGAATTTTATATTTTTCAAATATCTTGTAGTCCCAATCTTTTTCTAGTTCTTCAAACTCCTTGATCATCCTATTGACCAATGACTTACTTGCTACAATAGCATCAAAGCCTTTTTTATAATTTAATTTATTATAAACCCTAGTCTTCATAAATGCAGCTAATGATAGATAGTCCGATTCATTTAATTCATTAGACCTAGATTTTTCTTTTAAGCTTTCTATGAGAGCGCCTTTAGGTAGGCTAAGCTGATAGTTATGTTTTTCAAAAAATGGAATATCCCTAATGGTCCTCCATACATATTCCGTCTCCGCTTCCACAGATGGAATAATGACCTCTATCCTATCACTCTCAAAAAAGAATGAAAGTTGAAATAATGAAATGATTAATAATAGCATGGCTGACAAATTATTTTCCTTCTTGTTCAATAATCATTAAAGCAGGCTGCTCTTTCAGATAAGCTTCCATTTTGAAGGTCGTAATGACCTTCTCTTTATTGGCTGTCAAAATGCGGACTAGACAAGAATTTCCTAAAAAATCACCTGTACTTACAGGAATGAATCTAAAAATATTGGCCTGATTTTCTTTAAGATCCACCTCTATATCTACTGCTTTTTTCGTCAACTCTGTATCATCCAAAATCAAAATACCATTTTGAGTAATCGCTAAAGTATCACCATCATATTCTTGATCATCCAATATGCGAATGATAATTTTATTTTCTTTAGTAACTAACTCTCTTCGTGTACTTGGCTTTGGTTTATACACAATCGGAAGGCGATATACTTCATCTTTCCCTATTTCCAATTTGAACTCGCCTAGTTTTCTATCTTTTTCATCTTTCACAGTAATCGTTGCGGTACACTTAAACCATCCATTTCGGTTAGCTTGAAACCAGAAATCATTATGGCCATTGTTGAGGGCAAATTGGCTCATCTTTGCTGTTTTCTCTAAACGATTAATCAAAAACGGAGATTCGTTAAATTTTACAGCTACTTCATCTTTATCCTTTAAAGAATGGTCTTTTAAGTAGAGCTTAATTTTATCGGAACTGGTTCGTATGGTTTTTAGTTTTTGTTCGTTTGGATTAATTGCTGCTCGAAGCTGTGGCCTAGCCTCCTGATCAAAGTTAATCAGCAGTACTGCATTCTTGTCTGCATTAGCTCGGAGCTCATATTCTCCCCAAGCTACATCTTGCACCAACACTCTCACAGAAGCGGTATTAAACTCCTCATAACGCCCCATACTCAATGCATAGAACAATATCTCATTGGGCTGATTCTCCAACAATCTAATCTTAATGGGGTCTTTACTCTTTCTCAAATTGACCGTCCCATCAGATAGTGGTTCGCCATTTAAATAAATTTGAAGAACATCATCATCTCTCAAATCATCATCCCATACTTTTAGCGTTACTTCCAAACTATTTACCCGAATAGAATCCTGAAATTCATTTACCCTTTTCTTAAATTTTGCTAGCCTTTTATAATCATTATCAACTCTTGCCTCCTGCCCTAGTTGACTTTGTAACTTCTTAATTTTTCGAGTACTTAATGCTTCCGGAAACCACTCCATTTCATCAATCGTCCCTTTAAAAAAGCTATGTCCTTGAATCTGCCCAACTACTAATCGTCCTTTTTTACCATTCCATAATGCTTGTTGAGCAAAGCGAAAAGAGCTATTTTCAATACGCACAGAAACAAAGCCTTCCTCGTAAGTATAGGCACAGAAGTACCACTGATTAGGCAATAAAATATTACTATAAGAAAGTATATCGTCTCGCTGCTGAACCATTGCCCTATTTCCCGCAAGGGCCACACGGATATCTGCCTTAGCTAACGGATCAATATGCGCAATCAGCATCTGATCACCTTCAAAAGCCGATGGCAAAAACCAGAATGCTAGAGAGAAACCATTCTGTGTTTCCAAAGAGTCCATGCCTAGCGTAAAGAAGTTCTTCTCTCCATCCATATAACGCCCAACGCCTTTCAGGCCATTGACATATAGGCTGTCGCCAAATATACCGAGACGCTCCGCACAAACCTCCATCGCTAATTCATCAAACGAATATCGACAAGATTGCGCTGATAACTGCCCCATAAAAAGCATTCCAAAAGCTAGAATGATCCAATTCCTAAGCATACATTCCTTTTTAAGGTCAAAAAATTAATTCCAAAAACACAGTTAGCCTGCCAACAAAAACAATGGACAATACACCTCCTACAATCACACAGTCTCTCTTTCTCCTCTTCACTTAGTCACCACCTACGCCTTCCCCTGCAAAGTCTTAATCTCCTGCAACCTCCGTTCAATCTCACTATCCATACGCTGTCCATCTGTTCCACGTTGTATATCCATTAATCGGCTTTCAATTTGCGCTTTGCGCTTCTCTGCCTCTAAGATTTCTTGTTTCAATTCACTAATACGATTTTCATTGCGCTCAATATTTTCTTCTAACTGCGTAATCATCCTTCGATTTGCATCAATTTCATGGCTCGTTCTTTCATTGGCAGCACTCAATTCATCATTACGCTCCAATAAATAGCCAAAAGCATTTTCTACCACAAAAAAGACATCCACCCCTCTAAATAAATCTCCTGTTTTTTCTTCTTCTGTCTTCGGTGGATCTTGCTCAATAGCGGTAAAACGTTTTTCCACTTGTAGGATATTATTTTCTCTTAAAATAGAGTTAGCCGTTTCATATGCACAATAGCCTCGCATAAATGCTAGCTGCTCATTTGTGATAGATCTACGCTCACCTTTTGCAACAGAAAATGGCATTCGTAAGCTATCCTTTGTAATGTAAAATGCATCAATATCCTCCTTAGGAGTTACACTTACACCTACTGTTTTATAACGCCCTGCACTACGCCAATCAGCATAACCAGTGACGTCCAGCTTGACTTTAATTTTTGGACGATATGAAAATGGGACGTGATCTATTTGCTCTAGTAATAAGTCCATAACCGCTTTTGCTGTCTCGACAATCTCATCGCTGCAATAATCACCAATACGGTAAGCCCTCAGACTTTGCTCTCGAGTCATATTGGGAACTAAAGAGTCATTTGGCTCACTTTTAATACGAACACTAGCTAACCATAGTTTTTCTTCTTCATTCAGACTTTCGTCCAAATCTTCCCCTCTTTTTAATTTATCTAATGCTCTTAAAGCAGAGGTACTCCCTGGTAAAGCAGGAATTTGAAAAGATAAATTACCATTGTCACGGATATATTCTTGATTAGCAGCCATTTCATTCAGATTCTGATCGATCTGCTCTTGCTTTTGTCTGTTTTCTTCTCCTAATGAAAGAATTTGACGTTGATCAACACCAATTTCTTGTTCTAATCTTACAATTTCTGCGTTGAGTGCATCAATACGATCATCTACCTCTTCTTTTTCTCCAGTAAAATAACTTTCATAATTATTACAGCGGTTACCCAACCACTTTATCATGCCTCCTTCTTTCTCTATGCCTAATACATCATCATATTTTTTGTTGGTTTCTTCTATATCTTTTAAGATTCTGTAATCTCTGCTGGATCGCATCCCTTCACTATACAGATACACGGCCGTGCAATAATCCACCAAGACTTGCCCTGAATCTCGGACCATGCTGCTAGAATTCAGATTAGCTTCTGTAAAAATGCCTTTAATGACATAAAACGAAACCGGGCGTTTTTCTATAAACCGCTCTCGCAGTAATTTATCCCGCTCACTATTAGGATTGTGAATATCGCTGATGACCTGTTCTAGATTCTCCAAATTACCATCACGAATTTCTTTTTTCAAGGTTCGTCTTGTTTTCCAATCCAAGAATACCGTCAAGATGCGGCTAAAGAAGTTAGGGCGCCTTTTTTCAATGAGTGGTTCTTGCTCAATTTTTTGCGTTAATTTTTCTGTTTCTGTTTTAATACGTCTGGCAAAACGCTGCATAGTAGCAGCATCATCGTCGGCTAATATGCCATTCATAGCATTGACAAATGCTTGCGTAAAGAGCCCCCCTTTTTCTCTATGCATGTAAGATTTTTGGCCAGGCTTACTGCTAGCTAAAATATAGGAGCCTTCTTCTTGGAGGAATAAATTCCTAAACTGCTCTGCCCTTGGTTCTTTGTCTTCCGCTTTAATATCAGCGCCCATGGCACCAACTGGCGAATAACGGTCATTACATGCCTCACCTATTACAATCATTAAACGAGCATTCTGATGGTCAGAAAGCTTCTCGTAAATATCTTGGAGGTTTCTAGTATTAGTCGCAAGTTCGTTTTTGCGAAAGCTAGGTAGAAAAACAAGATCTGGGTAAGAGGAACGCTCAGATTGTACACCATGGCCTATGAAATAAAAGAGCACGACATCTTGCGTAGAAGTATTCAAACTACCTAAGGCATTATCCAATGCGGCTAGACTAAAGTTGGAATTGGTAAAAACTTGCTCTTCGTATTGCAACTGAGTCTGCTCAGCGACGATCCCCATCTGCTGGCGAAGCTTCTGCAGCGAAACTTGTACGCCTTTACCTATCTGTTTATCCTCATTAGCTGCAAAGAACAGGCAATGCAAATTCTGTGCTGGAAGTAGGTTTAAATATAAAATTCCTAGTAAGAGTAAGGTGATTTTTTTTAACATCTTTAGGAGGTTTAGGTATAAGGTAAAATAAAATGTACAGTACTAACCTTCTATTAAGAGCATCTTTAAATTTCCTACTGCCTGAAAACCAAAGCTTTGAGAACTATGGCATCCAATTGGATCAGTTATTTAGCTCGCTAAACGCCTTCACGAAGCCTTAGCCAAAACCCTACCTTTGCCAGCAGGTAGGCTCAAATCGTTGATTCTCCCTTTGAATAAAATTCAAACACACTCTAAGAAAACAGGGGTATATTTTATTTTTCACTTCATACTTTAGTCACTTTTGAGAAGTCAATTTTCTCAAAGAAGAAAAATTAACTTTTCGATTTTTTGATTTTCGTACAATAATTTAAAGCCAAAAAGCTTTTATTGATTACTGCTCATTTATCGATCAATCTTGCCCAATATTGATCATTTCTATAAAATTATGTCTTATTTTATACGTTTGTCTTTAGTGCCTAGACAAAATTGCTTGTGCAATAAATTCCTGCCTGCCGGCGGGCAGGGTGTCAGTTCGAAAATAATAAGTAACTGCCGATAGAAAAGTTACGCACAGTTTTTGAATTAGCTTAAAGAAGTTATTGTACCAATTTTTCAGGTTTATTTCTTACAGACAATATTAGGATTTTTTACCTTTATCTGGATTCAAAACTTGTTTTGATAAAAAAATTCTCAGTCATGTTTAAAATCACCCCGCTATTAACCATTACTCTACTTTTTGTCAGTACATTCTCTTTTTCTCAGAATGAAAAATCAGAGAAAAAACGAGCTGTTGCTCGAGAAATATTCTACAAAGCACAAGAAGGTCATCAAAATTTTGATCCTCATTCGCTACTGTTTGCAGTAGAGTTATTATTAAAAAACCCTACACTTCAAGCAATAGAAATTGACTCAGTCAGCCATATTGATACCATTCCTTCTTTCAAAGAATTTAACTACTTTGATATCCATGAGCTTTTTGACTATGTCAAAAAATATGCGCCTTACGATGATACAGAGCTTAAAACCCAAATCGAAGAAATGGATAAACGAATGCCTCTACAAGGTATGGGCCCAGATGATCTGAAAGCTGCCAAAATTGAAAATGGCAACTATCTCATTCAAGCCAACAAAAGTAGAGAAATCAGCAAATCATTTCTCAAAGAAGGTCTGGTTAATCTCACCATTGAATATGGTGGTGAACTCAAACTTATGGTCAAAGATGCTAATGGCAGAGCTGTTATTGGCCAAGAGCAAAGCAATGAAGCCGTAAAATTTCTAGATTTTAATGTCCAAAAAATTGGCCACTATAAAATCATCATCGAAAATAAATCCACCGAAGAAAAAGACTGCTTCCTAACCATTGAAAGCAGATGAAGCACTGCTGGAGCATATTATTATTAGCATTTTTGTGTAGTTCAATCACTGCACAAGACGAGATTCATAATATCCAAACCAAAATATCAGCCGCGCAACAACAATTATTGCAAGACTCGTTCTTTTCGCCTTCTTACAGGCTGCTAGCTCCCTTAAAATACCAATTGAGGTCCATAGCTGACTCTTCTGCCAGAAAATTAGACCTCCAATTTCAATTATATGATACCTACTTAGAAGTAGTCAATGGAATGATTGCTTCCACGATCAATCCTGAAAGTAAAAAATTAGCCTATCGCAAAGAACTACCTGCTTTTGAAACAGGCATTGCGACGGCCTATCAACTCTTCCAGCAAAAAGCAGATGACCAATACTTTCAATGGGCTTTCCATACTGCCGAGCAAAACAGAAACCTGCTTTTATCCAACAGTCTTTACACTCCTATTTCCATGCCCGACCATACTGAAAGTGAGTTGGGTAGGCTACTTAGTGCGATCAATATTGCCAAAAGCAAATTAACCAATGCCAAAAGACAAAACAACCAAAGTCAAATTGTCTCTCTTGAAAACCTTAGAGATAGCCTTAAATCGATTTACAATCAACAAATGGAGCAAATTGCTCCATGGCCAAAACTTTCTGATTTAGACGAAAATAATGCTTTTGAATGGGATAGCATTCAATCAAAACTTCAGCCCAAGGAGGCTCTGATTGAATATTTTTATGGAAGGGATTCTGTCTACGTTTTTGTACTTACTGCTCATTCCAAAACGTTCCAAAATCTAGCCTCCGCTAAATCTATCCAATTACTCATACAATCATTTCAACAATCTATTTATCATCAAAAAGAGAATTGGTATCAAGCCAATACTCAATTGTATCAATTATTATTTCATCCAATTCGTTCTTTTCTTACAGATACCGACAAACTTATTATCGTTCCTGATGGTATCTTGGGGGCTATTCCGTTTCAAAGTCTATGCCCTGAAGCAGAGGAATGGGATCGTAGTTTCAAAACCTTAGATTACCTCATTTATCATTACGATATTCACTATCATCATTCTGCAAAGGCCTTATTTCAAGAAAAGCCCGCTCCCATTTTCGAACCCAACGCTTTGGCTTTAGCTCCTGTATTTGATTCAACAGCTCAAATTGTCAAAGACAGTATTCCCAAAAACTTAAATGCTCTACCACTTACACCTCAATTACTGAAAAACATCAAGCGGCATTATCGAGGTCATTATCTTACCCATGCATCTGCCAACTTTTATAAGTTTAGCCAAGAAGCTCCTCATGCAGATATCATTCACTTTTCTACGCATACACTTCTACACCCTAACATCCCCATGTATACTCAAATCATGCTATACCCTACCTCAACATCATCCGCTGCTCTTCAGCTTAAAGATATCTACCTAATGGCTGGTCAGTTAAACTGTGACCTTGCCGTTTTGGGCTCTTGCCAATCCGGTAGTGGGCCGATCAGTGAAGGAGAAAGCTTAAGCGGTTTGGCCTATGGCTTTTCCTATCTAGGCGTTCCTAGTCTGATCTATTCCTTATGGGCTGTAGATGAAAATGCAACCAATCAGCTCTTTAGCCAATTCTATGCATACTTGAAAAAAGGAAGAGATAAATCTTCTGCTTTACGCGAAGCACAAATTCAGTATTTGCAACAAGCGAATGAAGAAACAGCTGCTCCATTTTTTTGGGCTGGCTTTATACTTACTGGCCAAAACCAAGCCTATACATTTCAACAACAAAATCCTACAAACCTATGGTGGTGGTTTGCAGGATCAATCGTACTTATCGTGCTCATTTTTACCCAAAAAACAAAAATTTGGGCCGCTTTAAATCCTTCATTAAGGATTTAATCTTTGATTTTAAATAATGTTTTTCTCTTCTGTCCAATAACTCTTTTCCTAAAGCTTTCGCTTTTTCGGTATCTTTTTGCATCAAATATATCTGTATCATTTGGTATCTCGCTTTAAAATACTCATCATATTGTTGCTCTTGAATAGCAACCTGCTCTAAAACCGTCAAAGCCTCCTCTAAGTCCGCATCTTTAATCAATACCGCTGCTTGCTCTAATAAACTCATTGCTTGTTGATCTGGCATTTCCTCTCCCATTAAATTAACAGCAGTCTCGCCCAAGGTATACTTTGCTTCCAAGCGATCCCAATAGCTAAACTGATTGATAACCATCCAAGATGCAGCTACCAGTAAAGCAATACTTGCTGCAATTTGCATTGGCCTTAAAGGCAAATGGAAGCGCTTTTTGCGTTCCTTTTGCAATTCAGCCTTTAGCCATGCTTGCATCCGCTCCCGCTCGAAGTCTTTGACCCCATCGACTAGCCCTTGGCTTTCTTCTGGTTCTTGTTGATGTGAGATTTCTCTTTTCATTTCTCCTCGGATATTAGACTTATTCAGCTAGGAGCTAAAATGGCTGCAATAGGAAAATTTCATCCTGTACTTTCGTTAAAAGCCCTGCCGCTGCCGGCAGGCAGGCTCGCCGATACGCAAGCATCGCCTACTTTTTTTACTTTATTCAGCATAAAATTTTCTTCACTTTCGCTCATTCAGACCTAAGGGTATAAGTCTATTGCTCTATTGAACTATTGCCCAACAAGCATATTTTGTAATTTTTTTATTATTCTTCTTTTTTTGTCTTTTGCGGAATCTGCATTTTTCAATCCTAATTCTCTTGCTATATCTTCCATTCCCCAACGGTGAAAGTAGAAAAGCGTCAATAATCTTGATTCATCTTCTGGTAGTTGCTTCATTAAAACTTTCACTTGATGTCTTTGTGCTTTTAACAACTCTCCTTCATTAGGATCAAGGTATTGCGGAATGCTATATGCTATTTCTTCGTGTTTTTCTCGATGCCTCTTTTTTTCGTTCACCAAATTGATGGCTTTTCGCTTAGCAATCAACATGAGGTAGCTAAAAATGGCAGATTCCTCTTTATAACTTCCGTCCAACACATTTTCATAAAAAGCAATAAAAGTATTGGAGATGATATCCTCCAACTCCATTTCATCTAGATGAAAGCCCACTCGAAGTGCACGAAACATACGTTTCCAATAAGCGCTTTGCAGCTTTGCTAAGCCTTCCATTCGGCCTGCTCGTAATTCTTTTATGACTTTTTGTATCCGCATACACCTTTATATCAAATGACTTTTAAAAGGGTAAGTCTAAAATTTTATTAATTTATCATTTTGTGTTTATGTAAGTTACTTGGTCGCTCACAGCATATTTGTTTCACATCTTGCTGCAGCTGTTTTTTCAAGATAGAGATCACCTGATGCCCTACTTTTTTGACCATCGCAGCGACGCCATACATCAACGATCGCCCTAAAAAAGTAAATATCGCACCCGATCCTAAAGTAGAAGCAATATCAGGATCGGTACGAATATCGCTATCCATCATTAGCTTGATTTGATCACCATATTGCTGTGCAATAGAGGGCAATACAGCAATCGTTGTTTCTCCTGCATCTAACTGCCGTCCGCCATGATTGGAAACAATGATTCCATCTAATCCTAATGCTACGGCTTTCTCTGTAGCCACACCTTTTAAAACATATTTCCCTTTCCACCTATCTCTGATGAGCTTTATTTTTTCCTTATTCAACCGGCCTGTAAAGGTTCTAATCATAAACATTCCGAGATGTATTAAACTCATTCCTTTGGGAATGTTAAGGTTTTTAGTTTTAAACTCTGGTGGGCCAAATATCAAAGTTTTTAAGGGATATTCGGCATCTGCTGCTCTTTGTAAAAGTTTATTTCTTAAATAACATCCGAAGGATGGTAAAGCTAAAACCATGCATTGCCTTGTGTGAATTCGCCAATGGTTTCTATGTCTGCAGTTCCAACTGTGCTTAATATGTATGGAATATTATGTTCATAGGCGGCTTTCGCCAAAATTTCAGAAGCTCTTGGCCACATTAAGCCTTGTAATCCGATGGGTGCTATACCAAAAGGAGCACTATAGGTTTTACCAAAGAGTTCGGTTTCATAAGAGATGCTTTTATAATCTCTTAAATAGTATGGTCGGAGTTGAATCTCCCTAATTTCGCTTGTATTCCTCTCAAGGTTGATCTCACTATTGCACCCACCAGCTAAGTAATCATTGGCAAACTCTGGAATTCTTTCATATGCTGCTTCCTTTAAATAAGATATAACTGTATATCTAGAATCTATTTTGAGCTCCATTTTTCGTTCATGTAGAATGTTATAAATCTAACCAAATTCAAAAGTAGTTTGCCCAAACACCTGCCTGCTGGCAGGCTGTAATTGGCACAATAATCTGTAAGCCTTTAGTGACTAGGGCCTACACTTTTCGAATAGTCCTTCCTTATCATTTGAGTAGACAAAAATGATAGCGAAGTGGATGCTACATGCATCACCAATTTTTAGTAAAAGCTTTACCTTTGAATAAAACAAAGGTATTTATAGTGAATGAAGCCCGACAAATAAATACTTATTTCTGATCACCTAGTTCTTTAATCTTAAATCTAGGAATTTCAGCCTCTGTATGAGCATCTATCATGATCTGTTCCATTTTTGCAAGTATTTCAGGTTCTTGTTTAGCTAGGTCTTTTTGTTCCCTAGGATCTAGTGCTAAATCAAATAATTCGATATCCATATTCCCTTTGAAGATATTTTTTCGAATCGCCTTCCATTTCCCCATTCGGACGGCCTGTTGCCCCTGATAGGCAGGGAATTCCCAATATAGATATTCGTGTTCTTCAGACTGCTCCTTTCCCAATAGGGTAGGTAAAAAACTAATACCATCGTAATGTGGAGGTAATTCTGCATTAGTTATTTCTACTAAAGTAGGTAGCACATCCCAGAAGGCAGAAATATGCTCACTTTCACTAGCAGCTGCTATTTTACCTGGCCAAGAAGCAATCATTGGCACACGTATACCACCTTCATGAGTAAAGCCTTTTCCCCAACCACGAGTAGTTTTAAAAGGTTTGGCACTATCAAAAAACTCCGTATCTGCGCCACCAGTGTAAGTTGGTCCATTATCGCTACTAAAGATGATTAGGGTATTTTCATATTGTCCTAAATCTTTCAATTTTTGCACCAACTCTCCTACTTGTTGATCTAGGTAAGTAATCATTGCTGCATAAGTGGAGCGAGGATATTGAGCGGGGAAATAGCCCTTATTACCGACATATGCTTCTTCATCAAATTTACCTTTATATTGATCAATATACTCCTGTGGAACTTGGAGTGGTAAATGTGGAAGCGGCGAAGCATAGTATAAAAAAAATGGTGTTTCCTTATTTTCTTCCAGAAAACCCAGTGCTGCCTCATGCATTAGTGCTGGTGCAAAATCCTTCTGGAAAAATTTGGCGTAAGCCATAGCATCATTTGGATCTGCCAAACTATCTAATGCTTGATGTGGTGCAATCAAATCATTATCCAACCATACTTTTTCCTTATTCTTCCAAAGATGCTTGGGGTATAAGGTATGCGCTTGTCTTTGGCAGTTATAGCCATAAAAGAAATCAAATCCTCTATTATTAGGTATCCCATCTGTTAGTGGTGCACCTAGGCCCCATTTGCCTACCATACCGGTAGCATAGCCTTTCTGCTTGAGCAAATGAGCAATCGTAGGGATGCTATCAGGTAGTGGCCTTTGTCCTTCTAAGTTGGGATCTTCTACTGCTTTCGCAAAATTCCAAACCTCTCCTCTAGCAGCCCATTCGTCATTACCTCGAATGTAGGCGTTGCCAGTATGCTGACCTGTCAGTAACACACAACGCGAGGGTGCACAAACTGGAGAGCCTGAATAATGCTGTGTAAAACGCATCCCATTTGCCGCTAAGGCGTCTAAATGAGGTGTAGCAATGAGCTCTTGCCCATAGCTTCCTAACTCTCCATATCCTAAATCGTCCGCCAGGATATAAATAATATTTGGGCTAGGTGCCTCCTCTTTTGTTTGCTCGCAAGCAAGTAAAAAAATTGTACAAATTAGGATGAATAAGACGTCCTTCATGATATTATTAATTTTTCGTTGCTAAGAAATGAATAGCTGCATCTTTAGGCCAGACTACTTGTTTTCCTGTTTCTTTATGACTTGGCATTTGTGCATCTACTGCAATCAAATAATCTGATAACTGATTGGCTAACCGTAAAAGATGATCTTTTTCAATTGCTGCCAAATTATTGGTTTCTCCAATATCCTTATTGATATTGAATAGCTCAAATAATTCTGAATCGTGATAATAAATCAACTTCCAATCTTCCAATCGAATAGCACTGTAGGCAGCAATACCTGGGCCAGTAGGGCCCCAAGCATTAGGATAATGCCAAAAAAGAGGTCGCTTAGGCATACTTTCTCCTTTTAGTAAAGGAACAAAGCTTTGTCCATCTACCGTTTGTTTCACTTCTGCTTCTACGCCTGCTATTTCTAAAATAGTGGCAAAGAAATCTTCAATAATCAAATAATCGTCACAAGTAGAATTAGGAAGGACCTTATTTGGCCATTTGACCATCATGGGTTCCCGAATGCCCCCTTCTCTGATGGAGCCTTTTCCACTTGAAAGTGGAGCATTATGGGTATGCCGTTTGCCTCCTCTTGCCACCGCACTGAGGCCACCATTATCAGACATGAATAAAATGGCCGTATTCTTTGCTAGATTTTCTTTTTCCAGAAAATCCATGATATCTCCTAAGCTTTTATCCATTGCCGCAATCATTGAAGCATATTTTGCTTCGGTTGAATCCAGCCCTAGATCGTAATAGGTCTGCACAAATCGATCATCCGCCATAATGGGCGTATGTACTCCATATAGCGACATATTCAGAAAAAAAGCTTGCCCTTTTTTTATAGGGGTTTGAATAGCTTCTAGTGCTTTTCTTGTCAGTACTTCCGTGAGGAAAATATCTTCTCCATGATATTCTTCTAAACCAGGAACTAGCCATGGCTGACCTTCAAACTGGGGCAAATTTCCAAAATTTTCTGTACCAAGATAACTTTTGGGCGCACCTGCTGCATGGCCAGCGATATTAATATCAAAGCCAATATTCACTGGATCCTCCGCTGAAGTCCCGATTGCTCCCCAATGCGCCTTACCTGCATGGACGGTATAATAACCTGCATCTTTTAATAAGAGTGGAAGCGGGGTGGCTTTCACACTATATGAGAGGGTATCTTCCAATCCCAATCCATTGACATTCCAAAAGGGAAAATCTAAGCTAGGATGATTGCGCTCCATGGGCTGTATTTGATCTTTACGCAAAGTCCAGTTGGTTACTCGATGCCGGGCGGCATTCATTCCGGTGATAAGCGATATGCGAGAAGGTGAACAAACAGGCGTAGCATAAGCTTGGGTAAATTTCATACCTTCACTAGCCAAACGTTCCATATTTGGGGTATGATAACGCTGATTCAAAGGCGTTTTTTTTGTCCAAAAAGGAACAGAAGTATCTTGCCAACCTAAGTCATCTACTAAAAAGAGGATGATATTGGGTGTTTGTTTGGCCTTGTCTTCTTGATTGGAGCAAGCCAATAATGCAATCCCAAGAAATAGTAGGAGGTAATTATTCATGCTTTTTCATTTTCATTACAAAGGATCGACCAGCATCAGGTACTCGAAATTGTTCAATATATCCACGATCTTGAAGGGTAACAAAAATAGTTTTCCCATCTTCTCCTCCAAATGCGATATTGGTTGGTTTTTCACCTTTTAACTTGATTTCCTCTAGTAATTTACCTTTCGGAGAAACTTTTGCCACTACCCCTTTCCCATATCGTGCGATATACAAATTACCTTTTTCATCACAACGCATACCATCCATTCCAAAATCATCAAATTGGATCCATTGCCTTTTATTGCTTATGCCATCTTCAGTAAGATCGAATATCCAAACATTGCGTTGTACACTTTCATTGACATACAAGTGCTTCTCATTTGGGCTTACTTCAATGCCATTAGTTGTTCCCATCGTACTATCCAATAAAATGACTTCTTTGTTGGGTTTAATCATCCAGATATTTCCGGTATTATCACCCCAGTTTGGATCAGAAGCAAATAAAGTTCCATTACTCATAATGGCCAAATCATTAGGTTGATTCATTTTTGGCTCATGGATATGAGTCTGGATAGATTTATTATCCGGATTCAGCAGCAGGACATTGTGATTCATATAATCTGCAAGGAATAAATTACCATTTGCATTCAGACGGATACCATTAGCAAAGCTACCATTAGGTAAAGAATCAATAAATAATTCAAACTGTCCTTTATTGCTAACTTTCCCAATCGTACCATTTCGTTTAGGATTGACGAAAAATAAATTTCCTTCTTTATCTACACATGGCCCTTCCAAACCAGTGGTAAAATCACCAACAAAAACATAATCTTCTGCTTGATACCATCGCTCTTTTGAAGCGGTGTCACTTTCACAGGCCATCAATAGAACGGTGGTCAAAAAGAAAAATAACTTAGTAATTTTCATTTGCTGTTGTTTTTTAATCCCAATCCACCAATGGAGATTTATAAAAATCAATACCCAAGATCTCCATTCGTTCTTTTTGATGAGCTAATCTTAGGCGATAATCTTCCCAATTTTGCTGAGAAGCCTCCGTCCATCCAATTTCAGCATGGCCGATAATTCTTGGGAACATCATGTATTCAATTTCGTCAAGATTAGTAATCGTTTCTGACCATAGGGGTGATTCTACACCAATTATATCATCTCGTTTGATACCATCTACCATAGTCGCAGGATTCCAAATATATGCGCTATCCACCTCGATATATGCAGCCCAGTGAAGCCCTAAATGAGTGGTCGAATCATATTGCATATCGAGATAAACTTTAGTGGCTGGTGACACCAAAACTTTTGCTCCTTGTGCGATTCCTTTTTTTGCGTTATCTGCTTTTGCCCACCATTGCACTAGGGTATTTGGCAATAATTCTGCATGCGCAATTTCGTCCCAGCCAATTACTTTCTTACCATACTTTTCTACTATTTTTTGCACTCGATTAATGAATGGTATATAATCTTCCAATGGAGTAACATGCGATTCATCACCGCCAATATGGATATATTCACCTGTTGTCATTGCTGCCAATTCACGAATAACATCATCAATGAATTCATACACCACTTCTTTGTCTGTACAAAAAGTACTGAAGCCTACTTTGGTCCCAGTGTACAGCTCTCTTGCTTTATTATCACAGTTTAACTCTGGATAAGCAGCCAATGCTGCATTCGTATGCCCGGGCATATCTATTTCTGGAATAATGGTTATTTGCCTTTTTTTGGCGTAAGCCACAATGTCTTTATATTCTTCTTGTGTGTAAAAGCCCCCTTCTCCTCCACCAACTTCGGTACTTCCTCCAATTGCTGTTAATTTTGGCCAAGACTTAATTTCAATTCGCCAGCCTTGATCATCTGATAAATGTAAGTGAAGTTTATTCATTTTATACATTGAAATATAATCAATAAACTTCTTCACATCTTGAACCTGAAAGAAGTGTCTAGATACATCTAACATAGCACCACGATAAGTATAATTCGGGCTATCTTCTATTTTGCCGGAAGGCAATAACCACATGGTATCTTGTTTGCTTGTAGCCTCAATGGATGCAGGTAGCAATTGTCGGAGCGTCTGGATAGCGTAAAAAAGGCCTGCTTCGCCCGAAGCACTGATATCAATCAAGTTTTCGTTCAGCTCTAAGGTATAGGTTTCATTCGTTCCCTCAAGTGCAGAAAAATGTAAATAAATGCCACCAGCAGGCTTGGTAGCAGTAGCTTCCACCGCCAATGCCATTCCGGTAGCAGGCTGAAGAAAGTCTGCTAAAAATTGAGCCATTCCTTTTACATCATCTTTCCCCTCTTCATAAAAAATGGTAGTTGCTGCAGTAATTTCAAATGAGCTGCCTGTTGCTTCTACTTTAGAAGGTTTGGGAATCAAGTGTTTTTCATTCAAGTCCATTGGAATAGGTTCTTTTGTATTACAAGCTGACAATAGCAGCATTGTTATAATAGAGAACATTAAGGTTTGGTACATATTGATTTTATTTTTTAAAAATTTCTTTTTTCCAGGTATCTAATTGTTTTTTTAATTGAGCGGCTACCTCAGGATGCTGCTCGATCATATTATTGTGTTCCCCTGCATCTTTACTGAGGTCATAGAGGAATTCTCCTAGCTCCAAATCGACGCCTTCAAATTGGCTATTCCAAGCAGCTGCACTATCATCCGCATCGCTAGCCCATCGGTATTTCCAATCACCAGACTGTACAGCAGCTTGATCATTCCCCCACCAGAAAAGGCTTTGATGGTGTTGTACAATGGTATCTGAAGTAAGCATGGTGTTTAAGCTTTTTCCATCAAAGACAATGGATTGCTTTAGGCCTAAAACCTCACAAATAGTTGGTGCAATATCCATTGCACTGACCATTTGGTTTTGATATTTTTGAGCAGGAAAATGCCCTGGCCAAGAGATGATCAAAGGTACCCTCAAGCCTCCCTCATACATAGTATATTTACTTCCTTTCAGTGGATAATTATTAGCATAAATAGGTGTAGAGCCTCCATTATCACCGATATAGATAAGGATAGTATTCTCTCTTAAGTCTTGTTTTTCAAGGAAATTAGTAATTTTCCCAATTTCTTGATCTAGATAATAAAGTTGTCCTAGATAATGTGCTCTTCCTTCAGGATTGAGGGGATAACGCCCCTGGCGATACCAATCATAATAAGCCTCTATTTCAGGATTCCAATCTCGATACCCTTTTAATCCATTTTCTTTTAGATATTCAGGAGGTAATTGGTGGGTAAAATTGTGGACGGCATTAAAGGAAAGAGTGAGAAAAAATGGATGTTCTCCCTCTGCATGCTTTTGCATAAAACTCCTTGCACTTTCACCCAATATTTCTGTAGAAAAGCCCTCAACATCCACCCGTTCTTTCTGCTGAAAAAAGCCCTCCATTTTTAAACTTTGCTTAGGCTCTGGCGTAGGCTCCATTTTTTGACGAAAGTCCGCCTCTTTTGCACTATTGTGAATTAAGTAGTGTTTGCGGCCAGCATGAAAGCCAAATAGTTCATCAAATCCATGATTTAGAGGGAATGAGCGGTGACTAGTATCGGCGTCATTATTGCCATAGTGAAACTTGCCAAACCAAGCAGTTGTATAACCTTCTTGTTTTAGAATTTCAGCCAAGGTAGGAATAGTATCCTCTGCGATACCTGGTCCACCATACCAATAGACACCTTGCCGTTGATGGTAAGCTCCAGTTAGTAAGGCTATTCGAGAGGGGCTACAAATGGGCGAGCTCGCATAGGCATTGCTAAAAAAAGTACCCGATTGGGCAAGAGAGTCAAGATGAGGAGTTTGTACATCTTTGGCTAATTTCTGTAGGCCGATATCCGCGTAGCCATGATCATCTGCGATAATCAATAAAACATTGGGCTTTTTATTAATAGGGGGCTTTTCAGCTTGGCAAGCTATCAGAATCAGGAGTACACTGAGCCACCATAAGTTGGTTTTATGCATTAGACTATTTCGTTTTGTGTGTCTAATTTAGCAAAAACCCAGCATTTGTTGCAATGAGAAGAACCTACTAAACTAGTAGGCTCCTCTCATTAAAAGGAATTATTGATTTTCCTCACGTTTTTTTTGACGACGATCTCTTTGTCGTTGTCGACGTTTTTTTCTCATTTCTTCATACTTCGCAAATTGTTCTTCCGTCAGTATTTCCTTCATTTGTTCATCTGTTTCCTCGCGAAGGGTTTTCAGCTGTGCTCTTTTTTCTCTACGGTCGATATCTTGATTTCTAATTTCTTTTGTCTTTGCTTCCATCCCTGCATATATTTCCTTAAAGGTGGCAGTAGTTGGTTCATCCAAGCCGAGATTGGCTGCTAATTTGTCCACCCGTTCTACACGTTTTTCAAGGTCTGAAGGATTGGTCTCTATTTGAGGTACTTCTTGCGCTTGCGCGGAAATAGTGAGCATTAAAAATGCAGCTAGAGCTAAAAATTCTTTTTTCAACATGTTCTATTTTTTTGTTTAAGTATACCTTTTAGACAATGCTACTTGGACGAACATTCCAATGGAAAGTTTAAAGGGTTGTTAAAAAATGCTACCCGACAAAAAATAATTTCATAAATAAATTTATATTTGAATAAACTAATTTATAAAGTTTGAATATGAAAACTAAGCTATTCCTAATGGCATTCTGCCTAGGCTGCCTTTATAGTTTGCAAGGGCAAAAAGAAGTGGAACTTAACATTATCGTTTTTCCCACAAATGCATTGATAAAAATTGATGATCAACTCATTACAAAAGAAAAAGGCAGCTCTTCTCAAACGGTAACTTTATCCGTTGGTAAGCATATCATTTCTTTATGGTCTCCTTCTTTTTCACTTGTAACTGATACGATTGAAATCATAGAGGGAAAAACAAATGTCTATAAGAAAGCTCTAAGAGAACTTTCACCTGAATTTAAGAGGCATAAAGAAGCATTAGAAGATTATCAAACCCAGAAAGTAAAGCAGGTCTCTATGAATACAGCTGTAATTGCAGGAAATGCAGCATTACTTTGGTATTTACTGGATGGAACTAGAGTAGATAAGCTAAATCAAATAAAAAGTAGAGCAGAGCAAGACAAGTTTTTATATGAATCCAGCATAATCTCTGGAACTATTGAAGCCAATAGACTTAATTATGAAAGGCATGTTAAAGAATATGAGAAAAAAAGAGATAATCTGACACTATTTAGAGTAATTGGAATTCCTGTATTTCTTACCAGTAGTTATTTTTCTTACCGATTCTTAAAAAAATATAATCGTGAAAAAAATGAACTAAAAAAACCTGTTTTTAATCCTACTAACCCTTTAACAAATTTGGATTGGGGAGTGGAACTTAATCAATTCGTAATTCGCTATAAATTCTAAAACTATATCATGAAAAATAAACTAATTGCTTATATCAATATTGTATTCGTATCCTTATGTTTATCTGCATGTCATGAGGATATTGCACCATTATCACCTAACATACTTGATCCCTTAAATGAAAATATCGACTTAGTAGATATTTTGGGTTCTCAACGCCAAGGTTTGAGTTGGGAGTTAAGAGTAGATTATAATATCCGCTTAGAAGAGTTAGGCCCCGCACTTGATAGAGTTCAAGATATCGTTATATATAAAAATGGACTCTTACGTTATGAACTTAGTACAAGTCGTACTTTTTTCATAGATATTAATTCGAGTCCTTATATAGAAAATTGTTACGACTTTTACCTAAGGACAGAGGATGGCCTTTCAAGAGTCATTGGAACACATTGCGAATAATTCTAACCGCAGCTAAAATACAACAAGAGCAGCCTCCCAAAAGGGAAGTCGCTCTCTGTTATTTATATCTACAGTACCGAGTATCGCTTAGGCTAAATCCTGGCGGATTTTATTCAAGGCAGAACCTGCTTTGATCCAATCAATTTGTGCTTGATTGTAAGTGTGTGCTACTTCAAATGAATCAGCGGTACCATCTGCATGGCTTAAGGTAAGGGTTAAGTTTTTACCTGGGGTCATACCAGCTAGATCTTCGATAGTTACTGTATCATCCTGACGAATCTTTTCATAATCGTCTGGATGCACAAAAGTTAAGCCCAGCATACCTTGCTTTTTCAAGTTGGTTTCGTGAATACGAGCGAAGGATTTAACAATGACTGCTCTAACACCTAGATAACGTGGCTCCATTGCTGCGTGCTCACGAGAAGAACCTTCTCCATAATTTTCTTCGCCGAATACTACAGTGCTGACCCCTGCAGCTTTGTATTTACGTGCTGAATCAGGAACAGCCATAAATTCTGCTTGGGGAGCAGAATCAAGGTAATTGGCAACATTATTAGCTTCGTCGTTAAAGCAATTAATCGCACCAATGAAACAGTTATTAGAGATATTCTCTAGATGTCCCCGATATTTCAACCAAGGACCCGCCATAGAGATATGATCAGTTGTACACTTCCCTTTTGTCTTAATCAATAAGCGCATATCTGTCAATTCCTCCTGTGTAAGAGGGGTAAAAGGTGTCAATAGTTGTAACCGATTAGATTCTGGATTTACGACTACTTCTACCCCACTGCCATCTTTGATTGGAGGAACAAAACCTGCATCCTCAACATCAAATCCATTTGGCGGTAATTCTACCCCTGTTGGGGGATCTAATTTTACTTGCTCTCCATCTTCATTTGTCAATGTATCTGTCAATGGATTGAAGGTCATATCACCTGCAATAGCCATTGCTGTAACAATCTCTGGAGATGCTACAAAAGAACGAGTTGCAGGATTCCCATCATTACGCTTAGAGAAATTACGGTTAAAAGAAGTAATGATGGAGTTGGCACGATTAGGGTCATCTGTGTGACGAGCCCACTGCCCGATACACGGTCCACATGCATTAGCCAAAACAACACCGCCCATTTGCTCAAAAGCATCTAATTGGCCATCACGCTCTACTGTAAATCGAATCTGCTCAGAACCAGGGGTTACGGTAAACTCAGCCTTAACCCTTAACTTTTTATCTACTGCTTGTCTGGCTAGAGAAGCTGCACGATCCAAATCTTCGTAAGAAGAGTTGGTACAAGAACCAATCAATCCTACTTCTAAAACAGGTGGATAATCATTTTCTTTAACTGCTTTCGCAAATTCAGAAATGGGCCACGCCAAATCTGGCGTATAAGGCCCGTTAATATGTGGCTCTAATGTCGAGAGATCAATTTCAATAACTTGATCAAAGTATTTTTCTGGGTTTGCGTAGCAATCTGCATCACCAGTCAAGTGTTCCTTTATTGCATCTGCTAAGTCTGCGATCGCAGTACGTTCGGTAGCCCGCAAGTAACGAGCCATGGATTCATCATAACCGAAAGTAGAGGTGGTTGCACCAATTTCTGCTCCCATATTACAAATCGTACCTTTCCCAGTGCAAGAAAGTGCTTCTGCACCATCTCCAAAGTATTCTACAATGGCACCAGTCCCCCCTTTTACCGTAAGGATGCCTGCTACTTTAAGAATAACATCTTTAGGAGAAGTCCAGCCAGACATTTTACCGGTCAACTTCACGCCAATAAGTTTAGGCATTTTTAGTTCCCATGGCATACCAGCCATTACATCCACTGCATCTGCACCACCAACACCGATTGCTACCATACCCAAACCACCTGCATTAGGTGTGTGAGAATCAGTACCAATCATCATACCACCTGGAAATGCATAATTTTCTAATACAATCTGATGAATAATACCTGCACCAGGCTTCCAAAAGCCAATACCATATTTATTTGAAACAGAAGCTAAAAAGTCATAAACCTCTGAGTTAATTTCATTTGCTGTTTTTAAATCTGTATCTGCACCTACTTTTGCTTGAATAAGATGATCACAATGAACTGTAGAAGGTACTGCCACTTTATCACGGCCTGACATCATGAACTGTAGCATGGCCATCTGGGCAGTTGCATCTTGCATAGCAACGCGGTCAGGAGCGAAGAACACATAATCTTTAGTGCGACTATATTCCTGTAGTGGAGATTCTTGGTGTAAGTGAGAATAAAGAATTTTTTCTGCTAGAGTAATTGGTCGTCCTAGCATTTTTCTAGCAGCGTCTAGCTTTTGTGGTAAGGCATCGTAATGCGCCTCGACCATATCAATATCAAATGGCATAACTCGGACTTTATAGATTTACAATTAATAAAATTTGATCTTTTGGTTTAATTTGCGCTTTTAGAACATTTGCAAAAAAGAGAAAAAACTTATTATCAATGCAAATAATTTTCGAGTGAACAATTTTATTATACAAGCAATTTTGTCTAGCCGCTTAAGTAGTTAGGCTAGAAAATTGGTATAATAAATTCTTTTAGTCAGCTCAAAAATCGTGCATAACTTTCATATTGTCAGTTATTTACAATTTTTGAGCTGACGAATTTATTATACAAGCAATTTTGACTAGCCGCTTATGACCAAAA
>JAKVCU010000106.1 GCA_022448955.1 Saprospiraceae bacterium | reverse complement strand
ACATGTAGATAATAACTACCAGAGTCACCATAGATAGAGTTGTTTTCCAACGATCTAAGGTGAAAAATCCACTAATAAAGGTAATGGCCGCTAATAGTAATAGAATTCGGTGTTGGTTCACGATTTAGCTTTTATGAAAGGCTAAGCTAGTAAAGAATTTTATATTGTTTAAATTCTAGAATAAAGTTTCAATAATAAAGTAAACAAGATTGTTTCTTTAATTGATGTAAGGATGGCGTTATAGATAAATTTGGATTCCAACGGAGATCAATTTTCTCAAGTTTTTTTAGTCCACTAAGATCAGGTAACTTTTCAAGTTGATTGCCTCGAAGATCTAGATATAAAAGATTGGATAGGTTCTGGATACTGTCGGGAAGTGATTGTATTTGATTATTGCGAAAACTAAGGACGCGAAGATCTTTTAAATGGCCAATGTCCTTAGGGATCGTGCTGAGTTGATTATTCATTAGGTGTAACTCTCGAAGTTTGGAAAGCTGTGTAATACTCTCAGGAAGAGTAGTAATTTTATTATTATAAAGACGGAGTTCGATAAGGTTTTGGAGTTGCTTTATAGAATCTGGAATGGTTGAAATCTGGTTATCTGTGAGGTTGAGATAGGTAAGATTGCTTAGGTGATTAACTCCTTCTGGAAATGCTTCAAACTGATTATCACTCAAGTAGAGAAATGCTAATTGTTGCAGATACTGGATGCTATCGGGTATACTTTGCAGCCGATTATGCCCGAGGTCTAGCATTTGCAGTTTAGTCAATTGCCCCACTTTCGTGGAAATCATTTTAATTTGATTATCTCCGAGGTTTAAGATTTCCATTTGACGAAAGTCCCAAAGCCATTCAGGGATAGCTGTAATATCATTATCATAGATGCTAAGTTGTTTTAGCTCTATGTTCCCTTGAATAGAATTTGGAACATCCGTCAGTTTGGACTGATTGAAATTTAGGATCATATCTTAATAACTGCTTTACTAAAGCGGCTAGACAAAATTGCTTGTATAATAAAATTGTGCCAGAGGCAGACAGGTTCTAGCCTAACTACTTACGTAACTCTTTTTTCAATATTTTACCTGTAGCATTCATTGGAAGTGCAGTCATAAACTCAATGATTCTAGGATACTTATAAGCTGCTATATGCTCTTTTGTCCACGCCATAAGTGCTTCTTCAGAAACTTTCTTGCCGTCTTTGAGTACAACGCATGCTTTGATCTCTTCGCCATGTTGCTCATGCGGTACACCGATTACAGCAACCATTGATACGGCTTCATGTTTCATCATTACCTCTTCTACTTCTCTTGGATAAACATTCAATCCACCGCGGATGACCATATCTTTCACTCGATCGACTATGTAGTAGTAACCATCTTCATCTTTTGTAGCGATATCGCCGGAGTGCATCCATCCGCCTCGAAGAGTGGTAGCATTGGCTTCTGGTCTTTGGTAATAGCCTTTCATGACATTGTGGCCTCTGTAGAGCAATTCTCCTTTTTCGCCAATAGGGATTTCTTGATCATTTTCATCAACTAGCTTGACTTCAACACCCCAAACTGGAGTGCCAATGCTACCCGGTTTTCTTATTTGATTTAAATGATTAAAAGTGACGACTGGGGAACCTTCTGACATACCATAACCTTCTAGAATAGGTACATTATATTTCTCTTCAAAATCTTTAAGCACCTGCACAGGTAATGAAGCGCCTCCTGATACACAAACTCTAAGTCTATCTGAAATACTCTTTAGGTCGAATGCGCTATCATCGAAGTTGAGTAAGCCCCAATACATCGTTGGTACACCTGCGAAAAGGGTCACTTTTTCTTTTTGCATTAAGCCAAGCACCTGACTGGCGTCAAAACGTGGCAAGAGCACCGCTGTAATACCGTGATAAATACCTGCATTCATGAGCACGGTCATCGCAAAGATGTGGAATAAAGGCAGTACAATTAAAGAAATATCCTCTTGTTGGAAGCCTAACAAATCTCTACAAAGATTTGCGTTAAGCAGAAGACTAGAGTGTGTAAGCTCTGCACCTTTGGGCTGCCCTGTAGTGCCAGAAGTATATATGATGACTGCGGTATCTTCTGCATTCGTAGGTGATGTAGTAAAAGTAGGCAGCTGATTAGCCATGAGCATCCCCATAGTTTGGGTACCCTCGATCGGAGAAGGATCTGTAGGTTTAGGTGTAATCATGAAGAAGTGCTCACAATTATCTGCTTCTTGAAAACCCGCATAACCCTCTTGTCCCATAGGTAGCTGCTCCGTTCCGACAAAACAGAAATAGGCTTTCGCATCAGCATCCTTTAGGTGATACGCAATTTCGTTTCTTTTTAATAAAACACTTAATGGAACCACACTAGCGCCAGCTTTTAAAATACCAAAGTAGATCATTGGAAAATAAGGGAGATTTAAACAGCTCAGTGCTACTTTATCACCGGCTTGTATACCAGCAGCCACTAAGCCATGGGCAATTTGATTGGCGGCGCCATTAATTTGAGCATAATTGAGGCGGGTATCACCAAAGATAAATGCTTCTTTGGTCGGATATCTTCGAGCACTGTCTTCTAAAATGACAGATAGATTTAGCATGGTTTTAAGTTTATTGTTTTAAAAATAGTTGCTGAATTTAAATAAAATTTTGTGTAATTGGTTTAATGAGAAATATTTTTTGATTTGATGGGCCAGTAAGCAGGAGTCAGGATGACAAATGTAGGAAGAAATAAATTTTAAGAATTCGATAAAGCTTATGTTTTTATTAGATCAGTTGAATAGAAACTTCTAGCAATAATTGGCTCAAAGTGAATCCATTTGGTTAAGAAATATTAGTGTAAGGACTTTACCCTCAAAAGATGGGTCAGTTATAGGCACTATTTATCGAATCGCTAGATCTAGCATATCTAAGCGGCTAGTCAAAATTGCTTGTATAATAAAATTGTCCCTTCGAAAATTATAAGTAACTGACGATAGGAAAGTTACGCATGGTTCTAGCCTAACTACTTATTGATTATAATAAGCGTGAAAAACGTCTACTAGAATTCAAGTCTGAGAAATTAGCGTATGAACGCAAAAGAAAGGATTTATTAAAGCAGTTGGATGGGAACTTATAGGTATAAAAGTTTACCGTTTTTGAATAAAACTCATTTTATGCTAAATTGTATCAAAACGTAGCATCTTAATTCAATGGTTGTAAAAAAGCTAGATCATTTTAACTATAGAGGAATAATAGGAGTAGGAATTAGCGTCTCCAGAAAAGCATGAATTTGACAATGGAAAAATTTATGCTATGTCAAGTGGCGCATTTAATCATGGGGTTATCTATGGTAACATTTATAGTACTTTAAAAGATGCTATTAGAGCAAGTGGGGCAAAATGTATTACCTTAAGTAGTGAGGTAAGAGTGCATATTGAAAAAACAAACTCTATTGTTTATCCTGATACCATGGTGAGAAGTTTTATAAATACCGTCATCTTATATCATTTAGGGAGTATATACTGATACATCAAGACCAAGCAGTTATCAAGTCATTTTATTTAAACGATGATGGACATTGAAAAATTTCTAATACTCGATCCATTGAAGATCAGCTTATCATTGATAGTCTAGATATAAAAATTCCGTTATCTGAGACTTACTCAGATGTTATTTGGGAATAAAATGACCAAAATCTTAGTATCTAATTTTCAGAAACCACTATTTTTGTTCCTACAAAAAAATCAATAGTGGAAAAAACAATCCGTATAGGTACTCGTGGGAGTAAATTGGCCCTTTGGCAAGCGCATTTTACGCAAGATCAACTTAAAGCCATTGGTGTTGAATCTGAATTGGTAATTATCAAAACGCGTGGGGATCAAATCCAGCATCTTGGCTTTGATAAAATGGAAGGTAAAGGCTTCTTCACTAAAGAGATTGAAGATGCACTCCTACGTGGTGATATCGATGTAGCCGTTCATTCGATGAAAGATCTTCCTACCCAGTCGCCTGAAGGATTAGTGATTACTGCGGTGTCTTATCGTGAAAACCCTGCCGATTGGCTAGTGGTTCGAAAAGAAGAAGCAGTAGCAGATGCAACTTTAAAACTGAAAGAAAATGCAGTGGTGGGCACCTCTTCTGCTCGTCGAAAGGCACAATTATTACACTTCCGCCCAGATATTCAACTCAAAGATATTCGTGGTAATGTTCCTACTCGTTTGAATAAACTCAGAGAGGGGCAGTTTGATGGGATCGTTCTAGCAGCGGCTGGCTTAAGCCGTTTGGAAATGGATTTGTCAGCATTTGAAGTGATCAAATTTAGTCCTAAAGAATTTATTCCTGCGCCTGCACAGGGTGTGCTAGCATGGCAAACCAACGAAAAAGATATAGCAACGCGTCGTATCTTTAAGCAATTACACCAACAAAATACTTCAGTTGCAACGAACATAGAGCGAAAGGTACTCCGCTTGCTTGACGGCGGTTGCCAGATGCCTCTAGGCGTATACTGCGAGCAGGATCGTGCCGGCAATTTCCATGTGTGGGCAGCTTTAGCATCGGCTTGGGATCAGCCATTGAAGACGACTCGTTTGTCTAGTAGTACGCATTTCCAATTAGCAGAGCAAATTTTCGAACAAATTAAGTCTTAGTTGAAAAGGGTATTCATCAGTCGTGATTTAAAAGAAGGTAGTGCCTTTCGGCAAATACTAGAGCCATCTGCTTGGGAGGTGTATGACGAATCTTTGATTCAATTTGAGGCGCTTGCGTTTGAGTACGATTTAGAGTCTGACTGGATTTTCTTTTATAGTCGAAATGCAGTGCATTTCTTTTTTGAGGGGGCAGTGAAAGGAATGCCTGCTGGCGTTCAATTAGGCTGTATGGGCGAAAGCACTGCTCAAGCCCTTCCTCGTCCAGCTGATTTCATTGGAAATGGCGAAGCTGCTGCAACAGCAGCCGCTTTTTTAGCGAAAGCGAAAGGGCAAAAAGTTGTATTCCCAAGGGCAAAAAACTCTAAAAAAAGTATCCAACTCTTGTTAGAGGGGCAGATTGTTGTAGAAGATGTAGTTGTTTATGAAAATAAACCGAAAGCTGAATTCTCAGTGCCTGATGTGGATGTTTTGGTTTTTACCTCTCCCTTAAATGCACAGACTTATTTCCAAAAATATACGCGGATTACTGATCAAAAAGTAGTGGCTATTGGACAAACTACTGCAGCAGCCTTACGGCAAATGGGAATCCACGAAATTAGCATCGCTTCGAAGCCTTATGAGGAAGATTTAGCGAAAGTGGTCTGTAACTTTTGAAGAAATTTACATTTTAAAATAAAAAACTAATGCGCTATACCTTTTTATTCCTCCTATTGATTAGCTTTTTTGCTTGCAAACAAGAAAAGGCGAATACGTCTCATACAGATGCTGAAGCAGATAGCTTCGAAGCATTTTACAATAAGTTCCATAGTGATAGTCTTTATCAAATGGAGCACATCGTATTCCCCCTATCTGGCTTACCTACTGAAGTCGACAGTGTAACCTTAGCATCTGGTAATTTTAAATGGCAGAAAGAAAATTGGAGAATGCACAAAGACTTAGGAAGCAATCCTGAATTTCAACAAGAGTTTACCGCACTAACGCCTGATCTAGTAATCGAACGTTTGACGCATAAAAAGATGGGAAATGTGGGTATTATCCGCCGTTTTGCCAAGGTGGGCGGTGAGTGGAACTTGATCTATTATGCAGGTCTGAATTTCTTTGAGGCTAAATAAATCAGCTGTGTAAGAGTGTTGTACTTTATCTTTGTCGCTTTTACATGAGGGATACCTTTAGATTGAATTTGGAAATTTTCTTACACAAGCCATTTTGACTAGCCGCTTAAAGAATATTTTGACACTTTTGGGGATGATTTTGAACCGCTAACGTTAGAAGTACATTTGTGTGTTGATATGAAGCTAATCATCATTATGAAGCAATTAGAAATTAGCTTGTTAATAGATGGCATTATAGGCTGGTGCAATGCGCAGTATGTGTAATAGCCAAAATTAGCACGGCTAGGGGGAGTAAGGGAGTAAGCTTTAGTTTAAAAACGATAAAGGTCGTAAACCGACCTTTACAATAAACGAACCAGAGCATCAGCTTTGAATGACCTGCAAAAAGTCAGTCATAGATGGACATCTTGGCAAAGCAAGATTGTTTTGTTAATAATCACTATTGGAGTGCTATGTAGAATGAAAACAACAATGCGTGGAAACAGAACTTCGACAATGGTAATCAGAACAATTACAACTTTATTAGGGCTTTTATTTGATCTATAAATAGTTATCCTTATTTTCTAATTCAGAGAAAACAATTTTAAGGGAAGCTTTTGCAAAACCTTGATTTTTATTTCATTTTTTTTTGCTGACTACAACTTTTTTTAAAAAACGGACGTTTTTAAAATATACCACTTGCCATATTTCTAAACTCCCACACAAAATGACCTAAATGCTTATTTACATCAAACTATCAAAAGTGTCGAATGACATTTTGGATATTGGTTTGTAAGTTGTAAACGAAATCCTAAAGTTTCTTTTTTGACGTGAACTATATAAAGCCTCATTTGGAATCTGCTCTTCGATCGAAGCACACCAACTGATCACTGCTGTGACGGGATCGCACTTTATGTTCCAAGTATTACATTCCCCAACTGAATCTGAGATTCAAGAAAATATTCATTTAACTCCTCCTTCCCGGTTATAGCTTATTTTCTAATCGTATTGTTGTGTAGCCAAGTGCTACAGGACAAATAAAACGCTCGTTTAAGATGTTTACAATTAAGCACCATTCTTTATTTATTCTCATGCTATTCTTTTTAGGGAATAGTGGGTTTTCACAAATTAATACTCCCGCAGGAGCAACGATCCCATTTGGGTCTAATGATACTTACTTTGGAAGTGTGATGCTTCCAAGTAATTTGCCGAATAGTGGTACTTATGGCCATGCTCAAGAGGCCGCTAATGCCTACAATGAATGGAAGTCTAATTACATAGAAGCTTGTGGTCCAGGCAAATACCGAGTACTCTTTGATAATCCTACAGAAACAGTTTCAGAGGGTATTGCATATGGTATGCTTCTAGCAGCCTATGCTGCGGATAAAGATTTATTTGATGGTCTTTGGCAATACTATAAAGACAATAGTAATAGTAACGGGCTTATGAACTGGAAAATTAATGGATGCAATACGATTGTTGGGACCGGTGGAGCAGCCGACGCAGAAATTGACGCAGCCATGGCTCTATTGATTGCGAATCACCAGTGGCCTAACAATACTAATACGCATGATTATGCAGCGGATGTCACTAATTTGATAAGTGCTATAAGGACGACAGAGATTCAACCAATATGGGCCATTGGTAGTTATCAACTCAATAATGGAGATCAGTGGGGGTTTGGGAATAACTGTAGAAACCCAAGCTATCAGGCACCTGCCTTTTTTAAACAGTACGGCGATTTTACGGGAGATAATGCTTTTTGGAACCAATGTGTGGATGCTAGTTATACGCTCTTAAATAATAATGTGCATCCAAATACAGGATTGGTAAGTAATTGGTCGGACCCATATGGCATGCCAAATTCATGCAATGGGCCGAATGAATATGGATATGATGCTTGTCGAAACCCATGGCGAATGGCAACAGATGTGGCTTGGTATGACGACAGCCATGCAAAAAGTATTTGTAATACGATTGCTGCTTATGTACAAACTGTTGGTGCAGAGAATATTGGAGGACCCCTTGCGCAAAGTGGAGGTGTAGGAGCTTATCATTCTCCTACTTTTGTATCTACATTTGCCCTTGGCGTTATGGCGGCCAGTAATACCTATCAATCACTATTGGATCAAATGTATACTGAAACAGTGAATACAAAGGATACCCCTCCCTGGTACTTTGGGAATACGCTGAGATGTATTTCATTATTTATGCTGACAGGTAATTTTTGGGATCCTATGGCAGGCTTATCCAATAGTAATGCTCCAGTGGTTCAGATCTTATCACCTCAAGAGGGCGATGTTTTTCAGCTTGGTGATGAACTGGATTTTTCCTGTTCTATTAATGACATAGATGGTATTGTGCTTAATACGCAGGCAAATATTGATGGTCAAAATATCACATTAACACTTTCCAATAACCTTTATCAAGCATCATGGACGCCATCTCAAACTGGCGATTATATCTTGGAAGTAAGTGCTACAGATGATGAAGGTCAAACAACGACTCAAACCGTTCATTTTGCTGTGATTGATGATACGGTGGATCCACCAATAGGTGGGAATTATAATTATGCAGAAGTATTGCAGAAGAGTATGTTCTTTTATGAAACTCAGCGCTCTGGTGCCTTACCGACGGATAATAGAGTGAATTGGCGTGGCGATTCAGGCTTGGAGGATGGGGCTGATCAAGGCCTTGATCTGAGTGGCGGTTGGTATGATGCTGGTGATCATGTGAAATTTGGATTTCCTATGGCTTTTAGTGCAACCATGTTGGCTTGGAGTGGATTAGAAAACCAGAATGCCTATACTTCAGCGGGGCAGTGGGATGAGCTGAAGGATAATTTGAAGTGGGTAAATGATTATTTTTTGAAATGCCACATAAAAAATACCAATGGATCCACTCAACGTTTTTATGGTCAAGTGGGCAATGGCAATGCAGATCATGCTTGGTGGGGGCCAGCAGAGGTAATGCCAATGGCAAGACCATCCTACTATGTCGATGCGAACAACCCGGGTTCGGATCTTACTGGAGAAACAGCTGCTGCTATGGCTGCCGCGAGTATGATTTTTGAGTTGGAAGATCCAGCCTATAGTGCAGAATTATTAAATAATGCGATTGCACTCTACGAATTTGCAGATAACTACAGAGGAAAGTACTCAGACGCCATTACAGATGCTACTTCTTTTTATAATTCTTGGAGTGGTTATCACGATGAATTAGTATGGGGGGCTATATGGCTATATAAAGCGACAGGTGAGATTAGTTATCTCAATAAAGCACAAGCCTACTATGATAACTTAGGAACAGAGCAATCAGGTGAAAAATCTTGGCATTGGACCATTGCTTGGGACGATAAGTCTTATGGAGCATATGTCCTATTGGCAGCACTCACTGACAATACGGAATATAAGGAAGATGCCGAACGATGGTTAGATTATTGGTCGGATGGATACAATGGCCAACAGATTAGTTATTCTCCTGGTGGGCAAGCCCATCTAGATACTTGGGGCTCCTTGAGGTATTCTGCCAATACGGCATTTGTTGCACTCGTTTATGCTCAGGCTATTGAAGATTCTAATCCTTCAAAAAGCATACAGTACAGAGATTTTGCCATTGGTCAGATCAATTATATGCTAGGGGATAATCCCAATGCGAGGAGTTATGTGGTGGGCTTTGGTAATAATCCTCCTATTAATCCTCATCACAGAACAGCACATGGCTCGTGGGCAAATAGCATTCAAATACCAGCTGATAATCGACATATTCTATATGGTGCGCTTGTAGGAGGCCCGTCCTCCGCTAATGATCAGTATCAAGATAGTAGAAGTGATTACATCGCTAATGAAGTAGCATGTGATTATAATGCGGGCTTTACTGGAGCTATCGCAAAGATGGTGGAGATGTTTGGAGGATCACCATTATCTAATTTCCCAGAAGAGGAACTTCCCCTTGATGAATTTTATGCTGACGCCAAAATAAATGCGTCTGGAAATACTTTCACCGAAGTATCTGTTTGGGCAACCAACCATTCGGCATGGCCTGCCATGCTTACGGATCAATTATGCTACCGTTATTATGTCGACTTGAGTGAGGGCTTCAATGCCGGCTTTGGTATTAGTGATTATCAAGTTAGTCTAAATGCTTCAACAAATGGTACAACTGCTAGTCCATTAAGCCTTTGTGAAGGAACTGTTTATTTTGTTGAAGTATGTTTTGAAGGTATTGATATTTATCCTGGAGGTCAGAGTGAATCCAGAAAAGAAGCTCAGCTTAGGGTCGCTCTTCCAAATGGTTCTCCAGCAACTGCTTGGGATCCAAGCAATGATTGGTCGTATCATAATTTAAGTAGTGTTTTAAGCCCAAACGATCATATTCCATTGTATAATGCAGGTCAACTCATTTATGGGGTAGAGCCTGAGGCTTGTAGTGGTATACCCTATAATGCTAGTCCTAATGCATGTTTTACTATCAGCTCTTTATCTGGAGATGCTCCGCTGACGGTAGAGGTAGATGCTAGCTGTACAACAGATACAGAGAATGATAATTTAAGCTATAGTTGGGATTTTGGAGATGGAACGACGTCGAATGGACTTACAGCTAGCCATGTTTATAATACAGCAGGCGTATTTATCATTACGCTACATGCTAGTGATGGTAATAGTAGTAGTAGCGAAAGCCAAACTATAACCGTTATAGATAATGCGCCACCTGCTATTACGGCCTGCTTTACTTCTTCTTCCACAACTGGAGATATTCCACTTATAGTGAATTTTGATGCAAGTTGCTCTTCTGATTTGGAAGGAGATCCCTTAAGTTATTTTTGGGACTTTGGGGATGGTACTACTGGTGCTGGTGCTTTGATTAGTCATAATTATACTTCCACAGGAGCTTTTATTGCTACCCTAAATGTGGAGGATGGCAATGGAAATAGTGACCTACAAACTCAAACTATCTTTGTCAATGATCCATCAAGTTCCAACTTTGAATTGCTTTATAAAACGCAGGATTCCAATGCACAAGACAATCAAATTAGACCGCACTTTAAAATTAGAAATATAGGATCGGAAAGTGTAGCCTATCATGAGCTTACCATTAGATATTGGTATACTAAAGAAGGAAATGCCTCCGAACAGGCTTGGATTGATTATGCAAGTATAGGAAGTTCAAATGTTTATACATCATTTCATGCTCTAAATAATCCAACGACAGACGCAGATCATTATCTTGAGCTTAGTTTTTCATCTGATGCTGGTACACTAGATGCTAACTCAGATTCTGGTCCGATTCAAAGCAGATTTGCAAAGGAGGATTGGTCTAGTTATAATGAAGAGGATGACTATTCATATGACCCTAATAAAATAGTCTTTACTTATTGGGATAAAGTTGGACTGTATAGAAATGGTATTTTAGTATTTGGTTACGAACCAAATGATGGGGTGAGTCCTCCAGTGAATAATACTCCCATTGCAATAGTAGAAGCTTCTACATTGAGTGGTATTGCGCCATTAGATATCTCTTTTGACGGCAGTGATTCTTATGATCCAGATGGGGATAATCTAACTTATACTTGGGATTTTGGAGATGGTAATACTGCTAATGGTATTACAGTAAGCCATAACTATTCTGAAGTAGGAGATTACACAGTCAGTTTAACGGTAGATGACGGAAATGGAGGTACTAATTCTGCAAGTTTGGATATCAGTGTCGAATCAATTCCTAATCAAAATCAACCCCCTATAGCAATTATTTATGCCTCTACATTAATAGGAGGGGCACCATTAGATGTTGCTTTTGACGGTAGTGATTCTTATGATCCAGATGGGGATAACCTAACTTATATTTGGGATTTTGGAGATGGTAATATCGCTTCAGGCTTAAATGTTAATCATGTTTTTACGTCAATAGGAACCTATACAGTGACTCTGACCGTCACGGATACTGAAGGAGGTACAGACGAAACAACGGAGACTATTGCTGTTCAAGCCACAACCAATAATGATTTAGGAGTGGAAATCGTCGTTTTTAACAGTTGGGAAACTGGATATTGTGCAAATGTATTAATCACTAATAATGGGGCAAATCAAATCAGCTCATGGACGATCAACTTGAGTGTTGATGCGGATATTTACAACTTTTGGAATGCAGACTGGTCTGGCTCACAAGCTGATGGATATACGGCTAGTAATGTGAGTTGGAATGGAGTGATTAATGCAGGGCAAACTATAACTGTTGGCTTTTGTGCCAATACGGGCGGAAATAGTTCTATAGAAGATGAAATTGTACAGCAGGAGGATCAAATCATTGATAAGCATGATCAAGAACAGCCATCTATTGATCCAGATGAATGGCTAAGTCCAAGTGGTCATCTCAGCGTACCTACTTTCGAAATGGAGGTTTATCCTACGATTAATCAAGGGCAATTCACGGTCCATTTCCCTAATCTGAAAAGGGCAGATATTAATTTATTACTGCTTAATTCGAATGGTCAAGTCCTAAATGTATTAGAGAATAATAGAACGATCATATCTGGAGAAAGATTAGATTATACTTTAAATATCCCGTCCGGGCTTTATTATATTCGAGCTCTTTCGGAACGATTTCAAGCAGTAAAGCGAGTGATCATTTCTTATTAATCGATATAATTTTAGGGAGTGTCCATCCCTAAAAAAATGGAACGTGTTTGGAGGATGAGTGCTTACTACAATACCAAACACGTTCTTTTGTATTTTGATTCTTTTTCGAATGGATAACAAATGGATTATTCCATTAATAAATATCTTCCTTGATTAAGTAGTTTTTCACATAATCATCAATGCCTTCCTCTAAGCTATGAAAAGGCTGTGAGTAGCCTGCATCCATTAATTTTTGCATATTGGCTTGTGTAAAGTATTGATAGGTATCTCTAATATCTGCTGGCGTATCTATAAAACTAATATTTGGCGTAAGCTCCATAGAATGGAAGGTATTAGTGGCTAAGTCTAGGAAAGTACGTGCCGTGCCGGTACCAAGATTGTAAAGGCCATTTGCTGGATCGTTATTTTGGAAAAAGTAGCATACATTGACTACATCTTTCACATAAACGAAATCTCTTTTTTGTTCTCCATCTTTATAATCAGAATTGTGGGAACGGAAGAGTTTCATACCATCTGTTTTTTTGATTTGACGGCAAGTATGGAAGATGACAGAGGCCATTCTACCTTTGTGGTATTCATTAGGGCCATAGACATTGAAGAATTTTAGCCCGATCCATTTAGGTGGGGTATTTTCTTGTTGTAATGCCCACAGATCAAAATTATTTTTGGAAACGCCATAAGGGTTTAGAGGGGAAAGTTGATCTACAATATCGTGTCGATCATCATAGCCATGTTCACCCAAGCCATAGGTAGCTGCACTTGATGCATATACTAATGGGATTTGATGTTCGGTGCAGATATTCCAAATGTCCTTGGTATAGTTGATATTTAATTCATCAAAAATGGCCATGTCTTTTTCAGTCGTATCTGTTCTAGCACCAAGGTGGTAGATGAAGTCTACATCCTTAGCATTTTCTTTAAGCCATTGAATGAAGATACTTCTTTCGATCTGTTGGAGGTAACTTTTGCCTTCGAGGTTTCTATTTTTTTCTGCTCTGCTAAATTCATCTACTACGATAAGGTTAGTATGGCCTGCATCGTTCAGCTTTTTCACCATACAACTTCCTATAAATCCTGCGGCTCCAGTTACGATTATCATATGTATTTTTTTTTATTATCAACAATCTTCCAGCCTTTGGCCGAAAAGAAGCAAAAAATGCTAGGCTGTAGTTCATTTGAACAGCGTATTTCTTGCTACACTTTTTAAATCACTTAAAAATAAAAGGAGGTATTCGTTATCATTCGAATACCTCCCCAAATATCTTTTAAAAATTATTGTTATCCAACTTGTTCTTCATAAGCTTCTAGTGGCGGGCATGTACAAATCAGGTTTCGATCCCCTGCTGCATTATTCACTCTACCTACAGAAGCCCAGAACTTAAAGCCTTCGCGTAAGTATGGAAGCGGATAAGCTGCCTGCTCACGGGAGTAGTTATAAGGCCAATCCGATGCTGTGACGAGTTCTACGGTATGTGGCGCATTGCTCAATACATTAGATTTAGCGTCAGCGGCTCCAGATGCAATCTCATCGATTTCTTTACGGATTTGTAATAAGGCATCACAGAAACGATCTAACTCATCTTGACTCTCACTTTCCGTTGGTTCGATCATAATTGTACCTGCTACTGGGAAAGAAAGGGTAGGTGCATGGAACCCATAATCCATTAAACGCTTTGCTACATCTTCTGCGCTTACTAATGATTTGAATGGGCGCAAGTCTAAGATTAATTCGTGTGCAGAGCGGCCTTTTTCTCCAACATAGAGTACATCATAAGCACTTTCAATACGTGCTTTGATATAGTTGGCATTCAAGATAGCATACTCTGTAGATGCCTTTACCCCTTCAGCCCCCAACATCTTGATATAGCCATAAGAAATCAGCAAGATACTGGCTGAGCCCCATGGAGCTGCGGATACCGCACGGATACCTTTTTCACCCCCTGTTTCTACTAGGGTGTGTTTAGGCAAGAATGGAGCCAAGCTTTCGTTTACACAAATAGGTCCCATACCAGGGCCACCACCTCCGTGAGGAATCGCAAAGGTTTTGTGTAAGTTCAAGTGACAAACATCTGCATCAATATCACCAGGACTAGTCAAGCCAACTTGTGCATTCATGTTGGCACCATCCATATATACTTTACCGCCACGATCGTGAATGATCTTACAAATCTCTTTAATCTCTGTTTCGAATACACCGTGTGTTGATGGGTAGGTTACCATCAATGCAGCGAGATTATCTTTATGCTGCTCTGCCTTGGCTCTTAAATCATTTACATCAATATTACCCTGATCATCACATTTCACTACCACTACCTTCATGCCTACCATCACTGCACTTGCAGGATTGGTACCGTGTGCTGAAGAAGGAATCAAAGCAATATTACGATGTGTATCGCCATTTGCTAAGTGATAAGCACGAATGGTCAATAAACCACTATATTCGCCTTGTGCACCAGAGTTTGGCTGTAAAGAACAAGCCGCAAATCCTGTACATTCATTTAAATAATGAGATAACTCATCAAAAATTTGCGTATAACCAGCAGCTTGATCAAGCGGTATGAAAGGGTGTAAATTGGCAAATTCAGGCCAACTTACTGGGATCAATTCCGATGCTGCATTCAATTTCATGGTACAAGAACCTAATGGAATCATCGAATGCATTAATGACAAATCTCTATTTTCTAAGCGCTTGATATAACGCATCATTTTTGACTCTGTATGGTAAGAGTTAAATATTGGATGCATTAAATATGGGCTATCTCTATTTAATTTTTCTGGAATGCTGTAAGTACTAGGCTCACTTAAATCAATGGAAATGCTTGTATTATTTGCATCATGCCTATCGGCAGATGGGTTCGCAAAAAGTTCAGCAATAGCTTGGATGTCCTTCACAGAAGTAGTTTCATCTAAGCTAATTTGAATGCTATCAGCTGTATACCAGAAGTTAATTTCTTGTGCAAGTGCTGCTTTGCGAATAGCCTCTTGCTGCGTAGTATTAGCCGATACCGAAATCGTATCGAAAAAATACTCACTTTTTAGGGCATAACCAGCAGCTTGAATATGCTTGGCTAAAATTTGCGTAAGCGTATGTACACGTTCCGCAATGGCCTTGATGCCATCTGGGCCATGATAAACAGCATACATGCCAGCCATGATAGCTAATAATGCTTGTGCTGTACAGATATTGGAGGTTGCCTTCTCTCTACGGATATGCTGTTCGCGTGTTTGTAGCGCCATGCGAAGTGCAGGATTATCATTTGAATCAGTAGAAACCCCAATGATTCGTCCTGGAATCTGACGTTTATAAGCATCTAAGGTAGCGAAGTAAGCCGCATGAGGCCCTCCATATCCCATTGGAACACCAAAACGTTGTGTATTTCCGACTACAGCGTCAGCGCCCCATTCGCCAGGAGGCGTTAGAATGGCAAGTGCTAATAGATCAGCAGCTACTGTAATGTAGATATCATTCGCTTTCGCCTTTTCGGCAAATGCACGATAATCTTCTATACCACCGTCGCCAGCTGGGTATTGAAGTAGTACACCGAATGTACGATCGGTGAACTCGTATTTTTTCCAATCGCCTATAATCACTTTGATACCAAGCGGTTGAGCTCTCGTTTCGAGGATATCAACGGTTTGAGGGAAAACATTTTGATCAACAAAGAATTCGTTGATGGCTTCGCCTTTGTTGCGTTTGTTCTTTTGGGCAAAGAACATGCTCATGGCTTCTGCAGCGGCTGTTCCCTCATCCAATAGCGATGCATTGGCGATAGGCATAGCGGTAAGGTCACTTACCATGGTTTGGAAGTTTAGTAAGGCCTCCAAACGTCCTTGTGCAATTTCTGCTTGGTAAGGAGTGTATTGCGTATACCACCCTGGATTTTGGAAAATATTTCTCAAAATCACAGAAGGAGTGATTGTATTGTAATACCCTAAACCGATATAGGTTTTGAATACTTTATTTTTTGCAGCGATAGATTTTAGCTCGTTTAGATATTCATATTCTGTTTGAGCTGCTGGAATATCTAAAGGCTTTAAACTGCGAATATTGGAAGGAACTGTTTCTTCGATGAGTTGATCTAGGGAATCCACTCCAATTTTTTGCAGCATATTGTTTAACTCTTTGGTTCCTATACCAATATGACGCTTCTGAAACTGATCGAAAGAGACTAGTTTACTCATTGATAGTTGGTTGTTATTTGGTAAATTAAAAATACTCTTTGGAGCATTTCTAAAATCATTTTAATGAATAATAACT
This sequence comes from Saprospiraceae bacterium, assembly GCA_022448955.1. Classification (GTDB taxonomy): domain Bacteria; phylum Bacteroidota; class Bacteroidia; order Chitinophagales; family Saprospiraceae; genus JALEHC01. The sequence goes on along the minus strand of JAKVCU010000106.1, from coordinate 12,117 downwards.
CTTACCTTTCTGCTTAGAGAAATAGTAAAATTGCTATAAAATTGAATAACAAATTTACGGCTTTTGTTTTGCTTTTAACACGGAAAAGCAGGGTAGAGTTGTAAAACACCTTATCTAGATTGAATCTAAATAAATGACTAAATAGAATACTCTCTACAATTAAATCGCCAGGCAAAAAATAAAAAGTCGCTAAAAATAGGAAAGTGACGCACACTTTTGGAGGGACTCAAAGATATCAGCCTTTGGCTGAGATTGTCAGGTGCTAATTTTTTAGCCTTACACATAGTTGTTTTGTAAATTTTAAAATACCATTAAGGAGGAATTAGTAGAAAAATGTGTTTGGATTAGTTCCAGTACTACTTTTTCTGTTAGTGGTTTACTTTTAACACCTACGATTTGGTTATCCAGCTCAATTTTTTGTAAAGAAGGTGCTTCGGGCAAAGAAGTGAGTATAACGATTTTTATTTTGTCTTTTGTACTTGGGAAGAACGTTTGCAACATTTCGATAAATTGAAATCCGTCCCAACCAGGCATATTCATATCAAGAAACACCAATTCTGGAAAAGGTTGGTTATTATTTTTTAGTGTTCTGAAATAGTCCAATGCTCTATCAGAGGAATACTGGATAACGACGTTTTCTGTACAATTTGCATCTTGCAAAATAATTTGATGATAATAGTTTGTAGGTGTATCATCATCGATCAATAAGATAGTCTTCAACTTTTTTTTCATGTTCCCATAATTTACGTTAATACCTTTTCCTAAATAGGTGTACCAATGAACAACAGGGCATTCCGGAGAATTGGTCTGTGTTCAAATAACAGCATAATATTCTAGTGAAATGTACAAACCCAAGGAATGACTTTGCTTTCTCTGAAGGAGAGAGCTTCGCACAGAGGTATTAACTCTTACTAAAATCGGTAAATGCCATTAAAGATTGGAGTTACATTCATCTCGGAGGGAAAAATGATGAATCTTACTTCAAAATTTACAGTCTTAAATTTTGGTTAATGTAAATAGCGGATGGGAATGAGTGGTTGTTAATTCAAAGATATAAAAAAAAGTTTGATTCAAAGAATTAAGGTTGTATTATCTTGGGAATAAAAATTACGTATATTTTTAATAATTTGAATATTAGGGGATTATAGTATGGTGAGTATGCACTCACCATACTTAAGTTTTTATACTCTTTCGATAACAATTGCAGAAGCACCGCCACCACCATTACAAAGGGTAGCCATACCTATGTTAGCATCTTTTTGTTGTAGTACATTATTTAAGGTCGTTACGATACGAGCACCTGAAGCACCTAATGGGTGCCCAATAGCTACAGAACCACCAAATACGTTAACTTTCGCTTCATCCACGCTTAGTTCAGCATTAAAAGCCATTGGTACTACTGCGAAAGCCTCATTGACCTCAAAGTAGTCAACATCTCTGATTTCCATTCCTGCCCTTTGTAAGGCTTTAGGAGCAGCCAGAGTAGGAGCTGTTGTAAACCACATGGGGTCTTGTGCCGCGTCGGCAAATGAGCGAATTTTAGCTACTGGCTTTAATCCTAATTCTGCTACTTTTTCCTTACTTGCTAAGATAAGTGCGGAAGCACCATCATTGATGGTAGAAGCATTTGCTGCTGTAACTGTTCCATCTTTGCTGAAAGCAGGACGAAGAGCAGGAATTTTTTCAAATTTCACTCTTTTATATTCCTCATCTTCTGTTACTAATAATGGATCTTTCTTGCGTTGAGGTACACTTACACCTACAATTTCATCTTTGAACCAACCATTGGCAGTTGTTTCAGCAGCTAGTTTGTAAGAGCGGATTGCAAATTCATCTTGCGCTTCACGCGAAATGTTATACTTCTTTGCTGTGTTATCTGCACAAACACCCATGGCTACTTCGTTATAAACGTCTGTCAATCCATCTTTCGCCAAACCATCAATCAATTGACCATGGCCATACTTCATTCCCCAACGTGCTTTAGGCATATAGTATGGAATGTTTGACATACTTTCCATACCACCTGCCACTACAATATCATTGTGGCCAAGCATAATGGTTTGTGCGCCAAGCATGATTGTTTTCATACCAGAAGAACATACTTTATTGATAGTTGTACATGGTACATGCTGACCAATTCCAGCACCTAAAGCCGCTTGGCGAGCAGGGGCTTGGCCCAAATTGGCAGAAACTACGTTTCCAAAGAATACTTCTTCTACCTGACTCGCTTCTACACCTGCTTTTTCTAAAGCACCTTTAATCGCTGTACTTCCCAATTGAGTAGCAGATAATGATGCTAGGATACCACCAAAGCTACCAAGCGGTGTACGTACTGCTGAAACGATAAATACTTCTTTCATTATAATTTGACTTTAAATTGGTTATCAAAATTATTATTCCTCACAAAGTCACAAAGTCTTTTTAGACATGCGGCGAAATTACGCAAAAAGGCTTCTTTTATATAATACATTTAAAATGTTTTTGGGGTTGAGGAGTTGTGGTTTTTCCTTATTCTTTAGTTATGGATAGGGATAGTGTTCGTTTTATAGAGAGAAAATAAGATTTAAGTTTTTTAGTAGAATAAATTACCTCTAGACTGTAGTTATGAAATCATCTATTCAAATTGCTCTTTTTTTGCTTATGTAGATTAGCACCTTGCCTACTACTTTTATTCAGATGGATACTTTTGACTTTTATCATGAGGTAGGCATTTATGAATTATCGAGTGAGTAGAAGAACTTTCGTCAGTCCAGAATTGATTACCTAAATCCTGATCAGAAATATGAAGTGCAAATCAAAGGTAGTTCAGACTATTTGCTTTTGAGAGGGCTAATATCTAGAATATACTGAAGCTACTTCATTAAACAAGTTTTTGATTGACTTTAAGCTTCAATGATCTATCATCTCTTTAAATTATGCCATGGATTAAATATATATATATGTATAGTATAGTATAGTATAGTATAGATGATTTTAATAATTATTATGCCATATCTCATTGATGATTTATAGATGGTCGATTTCCAATAGGTATTGGTATAGTACCAAACAGAGGCTTTCTAAAATACTCATGGATTTTCCTATTTTTAAAATGAACAAAAAATATAAATATGAATAAAATTATGCTATTCCTTCTTGGCTTATTGATATTAGGAGCTTGTAGTTCGGATCATGCTCAAAAAACGCCTAAGGAGGTAAAACAGTATTCCATTGAACAATTCATGGATAATGAAACCATCTTCGGTAGTTCTTTTTCTCATGATTATTCCAAAATTCTTTTGGGTTCTAACATCTCAGGTACTTATGATGCATATACCATTCCAGTTGAGGGGGGGGAAAAGACGGCTTTAACTAATTCAACATCTACTATTCGACCAATTAGCTTTTTTCCGGAGGATGATCGAATACTTTATACTTCGGATAATGATGGAGATGAGATTTATCATTTGTTTTTGAGAAATGAAGATGGTTCTGTAGTGGATTTAACACCCAAGGAAGGGGCTAGGGCTTCATTTTATGGTTGGGCGCATGATTATAAAAGTTTCTTTTATGGTTCGAACGCAAGGAATCCTCAATTTACAGATGTTTATGAGATGGAAATAGAGGGGTTTGAATCAAGTATGCTCTATCAAAATGATGAAGCCTACAACTTTGGCGGCATTTCCAATGATAAAAGGTACTTAGCCTTAACTAAATCCATTAATACTAATGATTCTGATTTGTTTTTATATGATTTATCAGCAAAAGAAATCAAAAAAATATCAGAAGAACAAGCGGCTTATCAGCCTGCAGATTTTAGTACGAATAGTAGAGAGTTGTATTATACGACCGATAAGGGAGCTGAATTTTCGTACTTAAAAAAGTATGATATTACAACTGGAAAGCACAGTGACGTGCTAAAGAAAGATTGGGATATCGCCTATGCTTATTTTTCAAGATCAGGTAAATATCAGATAGTGGGAATAAATGCCGATGGAAAAAATGAGTTAAGTATTCTTAATACAGAATCCAATAAGCAGCTTGATTTTCCTGTTATAGCAGGTGCGGATATTACTTCCGTAAATATTTCTAAGAATGAAGAATTAATGACCTTTTATGCGGGTAGTTCTAGGTCTTCTAGTAATCTTTATTTGTATCGTTTATCTGACGGAAGCTTCCAACAAATGACCAATACACTAAATCCAGCTATTAATCCCGATGATTTGGTAGAGGCAGAGGTTGTTCGTTATCCATCATTTGATGGCTTAGATATACCAGCCATTTATTATAAACCTAAAAATGCTAGCCCTGACAATAAAGTGCCTGCTTTGGTTTGGGTTCATGGGGGACCTGGAGGGCAATCAAGAGTAGGATACCGGCCAAGGATACAGTATCTAGTGAATCAGGGTTATGCTATTCTAATGGTTAATAATAGGGGAAGCAGTGGATATGGAAAAACTTTCTATCAATTAGATGATCTGAACCATGGAGAAAATGATTTGCAGGATTGCATTGAAGGGAAAAACTATCTAGCTTCTTTGCCATACATAGACAAGGACAAAATTGGCATTATCGGAGGAAGTTATGGAGGGTATATGGTAATGCGTGCTATGACTCATACTCCGGAAGCGTTTAAGGTTGGAGTGAATATTTTTGGTGTGACTAACTGGATTAGAACATTACGAAGTATTCCACCTTGGTGGGAGTCATTTAAAGATGCTTTGTACCTAGAGTTAGGTGACCCATACTCGGCTGATTCAACAAGACTTTATGATATCTCACCATTATTTCATGCAGATCAAGTTAAAAATCCAGTAATGGTATTGCAAGGTTCGAAAGATCCTAGAGTGTTACAGATAGAATCAGATGAAATGGTTGCAGAAATTGAAAAGAATGGAGTTCCTGTTGAATATGTTCTATTTGAGGATGAGGGACATGGTTTTGTAAAAAAGGAAAACCAGATTGAGTCTAATCAACGCATTCTAGAGTTTTGTGATAAGTATCTGAAGAATACCTCAGAATTAAAAGAATAAAGTAACTAATCCATTTTATTAGAGTAGGCTGAAGTATCGTTGAGCTTGAGAAAAACTCAATTTAGATCAACGATTACTTCAGCCAACTAGGTAGGCATAAAAAATAAGTCTATATCATTTAGCCAAGCAACTTAGTACTTATTGTACAACAAAAGTCTTCGTAACGGTACCTAGGCTATTCGTTGCGCTGATATAATAAGTACCAGCTGTATAATTTTTCAGATCAAGTGTAAGTTCTGTAGAAAATACCCTTCCTTCTTCCATCAATTGGCCATTAAAACCAATTATTTGATAATAAGCACCTAAGAAGTTATTAGAAAATTGGAATTGACCGCTTATTGTCATTGGATTGGGTGAAATCTGAATGAAACGATTCAAGGCAGCTGGATCATTGGTATTACTCACCACATAGTCCAGATTGCGATATTCTACAATTCGATTTGGTCCTGAGCCAGGATAACCTGGACCATTGGTTGCCATGTACAAAGCACCATTGTAAGGATTAATACATATATCACGTAGACGGCCAAAGTTGGTAAAGTACTTTTCTCCTTCCGTTGCTTCTAATCCATCTTCACTCATTTGAATATGAATAATCCCTTGTGCTCCACCACTCAAACCACCTAAAACAGCCATCAGTATGGAATTTTCAAATTCAGGAATAGCAGGGTGATCATAGTAAATGATATCATTGACGGCAATGCAGGGTGACCACTCTAATAGGGGTTCTTTTACATCAAAGGCATTACAGAAGTTAATTTCTGAAGCCGTATTACAAGCGCCTTGAACATTTGGCCATCCATAGTTGCGGTTTTCTTCAATGATATTAAACTCATCAGAAGATTGAGCACCATGCTCAGAGCTGTAAAGCAGACCATTTGGTCCAAAGCAAAGACCTTGAGCATTACGATGACCGAAAGAATAGATGTAGCTGTTAGGATCGGGGTTGTCATCCGGAATACTACCATCCAAATTAAGGCGAAGTAGTTTTCCATTTATACTGTTCATATTTTGTGAGAGGTCAGCATTACCGCGATCTCCTATGGTCATTAGAATTTTCTGATCATCAGTAATCAAAATTCTTGAACCATTGTGGATGCCACCACCCGGAATTTCATCCAACAGGATTTGCTGATTGGAAAGATTCATTCCATCCCATTCAAAACTTACGAGTCGCTCTTGCACACTAAATCCAGAACCATAACAGTAGACTACATAGACAAGGGGGGTGTTTTCAAAGTCTGGGTGTAGCGCCATTCCTAGCATACCTGGTTCACCACCAGATTCTACCTCATTTCTCCAATCAAGGACTACTGTGAAATTGCCACTTTCTGGCTCTACTCTGAGGATTTGTCCTCTTCTTTCCGTTATCCAAATATGGTCATCTGGTCCCCAGATAATTTCCCAAGGTACTTGAATACCTGTTACGACATCTCTTTGGGTTAGTGTTGTATTACCGATCGTGACCTCTTGGGCAAAGCTGATGCCAAAGAAAAGGGATACGCCTAATATACTTAATACAAACCGCATAATTATTATTGTTTTTGAATGACTAATTTGCCAATAAATGATTGTTCGATATTGGATAATTGGTAAAAATAGATTCCTGGAGGTAAGTTACCTCTTTCTACTTTTATTTGATCACCTTTAATATTGGGATATTCTTTAAGCACTCTTCCACTAGCATCCATAATGTATAATTGATGGATTAAGTTTTGTGGATTAGTGAATTGGATCATTGTTGAATTAGAGAATGGATTTGGAATGACATTAATAGCTTGTTTTTCAAATATTTCTTCATTGCCATTTGGCATGAAAAATACACAACTGCTATCAATTTTTGTTTCAACGGCCTCATAATTTTGATTGACGATATCTACGATTTGCGTTAAGCAGATAGAGTCATTCGTTATCTGAGCAAAGTGAATACGACATAGTGGATGATAGGTTTCTGACTTTTCGATCATCATATCTTCATAAGAAATACCAATGATCATACTTTCATCTATATTGTTATAAGGTGTGATAGGATAGTCTGTTTCGTCAACTAGATTTTCAACTTCTGAAACCAATAGACCTGTAATCTGAAATTGGTAAGCATTAACGAAGGCACTTGGGTTTTTGATACCAATATCTATCCAGTTTTCTTCAAAATTAGCTTCTAGAATACTTAAGCTTACAGTATCTAATGAATTAAAAATACCTGAAGGGAAATTACAGTGGTCATGGAAGCCCTCGCCATCATGTTCGTGGTCCGTGCCATAGTTTAGGCAGCTCGCTAATAAAGCAGCATCATAAACACTAATATATCCATCTCCGCTTAGATCATTACAATTCGTAGGAGCAATATCATTTGCTAGAATGCTAGTGATATACATTTGTGCATCTATCATTTCTTGTATTCCGTTGATATCTAAATCGCCTCTAATGGCTGTGCCATTGCAGACTCCCTCACAGTCGGGTTGAGCTGAACCGTAGGGGGTTCCTTCGCAGTCGATATATTGTGGACAGTCAGGATCAACGCTCATTTGCAGGGATCCGGAAGAACGATCTAAGGTTACACATACTTGTGCCCAGTTGTTCAACGAATCTTTTTCGACTCGGCCCAATTTATCTGGAGCATTATCCCAGTTTACGCGTGTAACAAAGGTATAAGTGCCGTCTTCAATATCTGTAATATCAATCCATTGACATTCAAGTGCTGACCAATATTCATCATAACAACCTGCTGAGATTCCCATATTGCCGCAGCCATACTGAGCGTTTCCACTTGTACAACCTAAGTCTAGAACGCAAAAGCCATTTTTGAAGCCAATGGGTATTTCGGTACCATTTTCATCGAAAAGAACATACTCTGCATAGCCATCGTAGTGAAAATGATTGTGACAGTTGTTCCACGTAAACTGTGTATTGTCGTTGCTAGGTTGGCCAATGTAATAATCTAACTCTCCGATATTATCTATTCGCGTAGAAAAACGAATAATATCTCTCATTCCATAACCATTCATACAACCTTCTTCAATTAGGCATTCGTCATCAGCAAACATGCTACTTAGGTAAATAGAGGTCGCTAATACATCTTGACGCATTAATAAGTCTGGTGCATCAGGACAATCGGGGTCGCCTTGCGGTATACAACTTCCATCATCTACAGTTGCTAAAGGATTATAGTTACACGAAAGTGGGTCGGTACAACCACTAACAGGGCCTTGATAACTAATTTGGAATTGTGTCTGTACAGAATCTGCACAAGCATCTTCACTATCTCCAATACGGATATAATACACTTCATAAGGCGAGAAAAAGCTAGAAATAACAGCTTGTGGTGCGCAGTCTGTTTGATTATCATCATAAAAAAGCGTTCCTTCATTATCTTCTGCAAAGCCATTGCCATCGCAGGTATCATAAATCCATATTTTAGTGTCACAATTAGTTAGTCCACAGGTACTTATTTCATAAATGCCTACAGAGTCAGGGGTGAAAATATACCAGCTATCATCAAATAAGGTAGTGTAAATGGAGTCTACTACTGCCGTATCTGGTGTAGTACAAGTCTGACTAGCAGCACATCCTAAGAAATAGAAATCTTCATCCCCGAAATTACTCTCTATATTTAGGGTGTCTCCTTCTAAAACTAGCATATAAAAGCCTTCTCCTGTAATACCATCACCATAGCTATCTTCTATGTGAAAGGTGATGCAAGCATCATCAGGAATACAAACTTGGGTTTGAAACAAGGAATTAGATGCATAGGTATCAATCGGTACTTCGTAATAAATAGTGCCTTCAGCATCGGAAACAGACCATGAGGTTTCGTAACCCCAATTATCTGTCTGGATGTTTACGAGTAAAGACTGCATTCCATCAGGACAAGGAGGCTGTGCCGATAGTGTGCATACAAAAGCAAGGAATAACAGCGTGTAAAGGTTTTTCATGATTGTGTTGGTTATTCGATACCAACAATATACTTACCGTTGGTAATTGATGATCCTTAGGCGATGCTCAAATATTTTGATTGAGCTATTACCTAAGAAAAGGGATTTGACCGAAATTAAATTTAAATATTTATTTTATTCCTGATTCTTAATTGACGTCTTAGAAATGATAGTAGCAGACATAATTCTTTTTAGTTTAATTGACGCTTGGAAGTCAAGTGATTATATTATTATTTTTTTAAAATTAAAACTTTCGATATTAGCACGCATTCACCGTATAGAAATAAAAGCAATAACATGAGGTTTTTTACAACACTATTTTTTTGCCTTAGCTTAAGTTGTGTATTTGCACAACAGACGACTTTTTCAAGAGCAAAAGTGATGCTCGACCAACAATCTGCTTTTGGCTTGCAGCGTATAGGTATAGATCTTACCCATGGTCAATATGCTGCTGGGAGGTTTTACATAAATGATTTTTCTAAAGAAGAATTGACTAAAATTAGATCATTGGGTTATGAGGTAGAAATCATGATTTCTGATGTTCAAGCTTATTATGTTGATCAAAATAAAGAAGAGAACCGCTCACTAGATGCCTTAGAGTGTTTAAATGATGTCATAGGGGGGGATGATACAGATTATGAGGTGCCTGAAAATTATTCGAATGGTAGCATAGGGGGCTTTTTTACTTACCAAGAAATGCTGGATAATTTGGATTCAATGGCTTCCAAATATCCCGATTTGATAACGCCAAGAACACAAATTGAAGATGGACAAAGTATTCAGGGGCGTCCAATTTATTGGTTGCGCATTTCTGATAATGCCTCCATGGATGAACCGGAACAAGAAGTGCTTTACACCGCTTTGCATCATGCGCGAGAGCCAGGTAGTTTATCGCAATTAATTTTCTTCATGTGGTATGTATTAGAAAATTATGAGACGAATGAACAAATCAAATACCTATTAGATAATACGGAGCTTTATTTCGTCCCATGTGTTAATCCAGATGGATATATTTTTAATGAGGAGAATAATCCTGATGGTGGGGGCTTATGGCGGAAGAATAGACGACTGAATGCAGACGGTTCTTTTGGTGTAGACTTGAACAGAAACTATGACTTTGGCTGGGGTTTTGATGATAATGGCTCTTCTCCGAATCCAGAGTCGCAAGTATATAGAGGTACGGCACCTTTTTCGGAGCCAGAAGTACGAGCAGTAAGGGATTTTTGTAATGCGCATAGTTTTGAAATCGCATTAAATTATCATGCATTTGGCAATTTGTTAATTTATCCTTGGGGTTATTTAGACACCCCATCTGAAGATTCACTTGCCTTTAGAATGATTGCAGAAGCCATGACGCTAGAGAATGCCTATTTTGCCGGTACAGGTACAGAAACGGTAGGCTACACGGTGAATGGGGTATCAGATGATTGGATGTATGGTGAAACAGAAAGCAAACCGTTCATGTATTCTCTTACGCCAGAAGTGGGAACAGCAGGTTTTTGGCCACCTGAGGAAAATATTATTCCAGATAATAAAAACAATATTCTACAGAATATCATGGCTTCTGCATTACTGTATAATTATGGAGTAGCTACAGAAAAGAATGGATTACTTTCTGATATTCAAGGTGATTTTTATTACGATGTGAAACGTTATGGTCTAGCGGATGGTATTTTGACAGTGAGTTTAGAGCCTGTTTCTAGCAATATTATTAATACCTCAGCTCCTAAAGATTATGAATTAGATTTAGGGGAGGAAGTAGAAGATTTTATAAGTTATGAATTAAGCCCTGACATTGAAGAAGGGGAAACAGTGGTTTTCCGTTTTAGCGTAGATAATGGTGATTATATTGAGTCTACCATTATTGAAAAGACTTATGGCACCATAGCTCCAGACTTTTATGAAGATGGTTCTACTTTGGACGAATGGGAGTCAGCTGCTACAGGGCAAGGCAACTGGGCATCTACTACAGAGGACTTTGTGTCAGCACCTTCATCCATTACAGATTCTCCAAATGCAGACTATTCCCCTGATGTAGAATCCTTTGTGGAAATGCAATCCTTTATCCCTTTCGGAAATGCCGAAAAGGTCACTTTAAGCTTCTGGGCAAAATGGTCCATCGAGACGAATTATGATTATGTACAATTACAGCTCCAGTTGGAAGAGGGGGGAGATTATTACCCTGTATGTGGTAAGTATACCGTAGAAGGTTCTCAGTTTCAGGACTTGGACAAGCCTGTTTACGAAAGTACAAGTGATTGGGTACTAGAAGAAATTGATTTGACGGCTTTCGCCGAAATGGGCGAGCAGTTTCGTTTACGCTTTTTCTTAAAGTCAGATCAATTTATTGAAGGCGACGGTTTTTATTTTGATGATTTGAGTATTGTGGTGGTTGAAGAAACGATTTCAAATACTCAAACATTAGCGCAATCCGATTTCTATTTCTCACAGAATCGTCCTAATCCAGCCAGTGATTTTACAACAATTAAATTCAAGGGAAGTGATCAATGGTCAGAAGATGCAGTCTTAGAAGTGTATAATGCACTTGGCGTAAAAATATTTTCACAAAATATTGCAAGAGGTACAGCTCAAGTAGAGTTAGATACAAAGGGCTGGTCTAGTGGTACTTATATGTATCGACTTCGTATAGGTACGAAGGTGACACCTTCCAAGCGCCTGTCGGTAATGAAATAAATTAAAATAAAAATTTGCGCCGCAATAAGAAACACCTTATATTTGCAATCCCATACGAAAGTAGTATGGTGTATTACAAGATCGCGGCGTGGAGCAGTTGGTAGCTCGTCGGGCTCATAACCCGAAGGTCGTAGGTTCAAGTCCTGCCGCCGCTACAAAGAGAAAGCGTGTCAAACCTAGTTTGATGCGCTTTTGTCATTTAAATATTAAGCTATGAAATACTATGTTTATGTGTTGTATTCAAAGAAATATGACAAGATTTATATTGGATATACCTCCAATCTGGAAGTAAGGATGTCTTACCATAATGAAACAGCTAGAAAAGGCTATACAAAAAGATACCGACCATGGGAAGTCCTTTATAAGGAAGAATACAAAACGAAGTTAGAGGCTTTGAAAAGAGAGAAACAATTAAAGGGTGGACAAGGAAGATCTTGGATAAAGCATACTTTGCTTAAGTAAGCATAACCCGAAGG
>JAKVCU010000105.1 GCA_022448955.1 Saprospiraceae bacterium | reverse complement strand
AACTTTCCTCTCGTCAGTTACTTATAATTTTCGAAGGGACAATTTTATTATACAAGCAATTTTGACTAGCCGCTTAGGAAAGCCTTGAATAAATATTAATCATATCTAAAAAAGAAAAAGAGGTCAAAGCCTCCCAACTCTGACCTCCTAACTATCGTGGAATAGTATCATCAATATAATTGATTATACTATATATATCATAAGAAGTTGCTCTTATTCCTCAGTTTTTTGAGCATCTACTTCATTATTTTTTGCGACGAAGCTTTTTTCTTGAAAGGGGCGAGGTCCGATTAAAGCTTCTACATCCGATTTAAGCAGTACCTCTTTGTCCAATAAAGCATTCGCCAAGATCTCTAATTGTTCGCTTTTTTCATGCAACAATTCCTTGGCACGCTCATATTGTGAATCTAATAACTTACGTACTTCATCATCTATTTTTGCAGCTGTTTCGTCAGAATAAGGTTTCTGGAACTGATATTGTCCTTGAGGATCATAAAAAGATACTTGTCCTACTTCTTTATTCATACCATAGACTGTAGTCATGGCATATCCCATTTTCGTTACTCTCTCCAAATCACTCACTGCCCCAGTTGAAATTTTACCAAAAATATTATCTTCTGCTGCTCTACCACCAAAGGTAGCACACATCTCATCCAACAATTGCTGTGTCCGATATAGGTATTGGTCTTTTGGTAAATACTGAGCATATCCCAAAGCGGCTGAGCCACGAGGAACGATGGTTACTTTTACTAATGGACTTGCAAATTCTAAGTACCATCCACAAATAGCATGACCTGCTTCATGGTAAGCGATAATCTTTTTCTCTTCCGGATTAATTAACTTATTTTTTTTCTCCAAGCCACCTATCACCCGATCCAATGCGTAATTAAAGTCATCCATTGTCACAGCTTTTCTATTGCGTCTTGCAGCAACGAGTGCGGCCTCATTACAAACGTTGGCAATATCTGCACCAGCAAACCCTGGAGTCATTTCCGCTAATTCGGCAGCACTAATATCTGGTCCTTTTTTGATATTTTCTAAGTGCACTTCGAAGATGGCCTCCCGTCCAATTCGATCAGGTGGATCAATACTGATCTGACGATCGAAACGACCTGGACGGCGAAGAGCACTATCCAATACATCTGGGCGGTTGGTAGCAGCCATAAGGATTACCCCTTTATCAGAAGCAAAGCCGTCCATTTCCACCAATAGTTGATTTAAAGTATTTTCACGTTCATCATTTCCTCCTTGGATGCTGTTCCGTCCACGAGCACGCCCAATGGCGTCAATCTCATCGATAAATACAATACAAGGTGCTTTTTCACGAGCTTGCTTGAATAAGTCACGTACACGTGAGGCACCGACCCCCACAAACATTTCGACGAAGTCAGAACCAGAAATAGAGAAGAAAGGAACACCTGCCTCACCTGCCACTGCACGAGCCAAGAGTGTTTTACCTGTACCTGGAGGTCCCACTAAAAGTACCCCTTTCGGAATTTTACCACCAAGAGCAGTATACTTTTTAGGATTTTTCAAAAAGTCAACTACTTCCATCACTTCTTCTTTGGCTTCATCTAAACCTGCCACATTATCAAAAGTAACCTTCACTTTAGAATTTTGATCGAACAAAGTTGCTTTTGATTTGCCAATATTAAAGATCTGCGCACCTGGGCCACCTGCTCCACCACCTACACGTCGCATGATGAATATCCAAATAAGCACGACTATAATGATAGGCAACACCCAACTAAATATAGGTGCAAGCCAATCCTGTTTGGTTTCATATTCTGGTGCGAGGATATATTCCCTATCACTAGGTTCTATTCCTGCCCGTTTTTGAGAATCTTTCAAAAAGGTTTCAAAAGATTCGATAGAACCGATCTCCATTTTATATTTAAATCGGTTTCTACTAAAATTACTTCCAGAATCTCCAGAATCGCCTCCTGTTACATGTATTTGAGCGATGCGCTCATTTACAATGACAACTTTAGAAACTTCCCGATTCTGGATCAGTTCCTCCAAACGATTGAAAGTAATGGTATCCTTAGTACCTTCCGAGATACCATAAAAGTTTAACCCTACTAAGAATAGGGCAATCACGCCATAAATCCAATATGAGGTAAATTTTGGTGTGCCTGGTTTATTATTTTTATTTTCGTTTTCCATTAACATCCACTTTATACTACACTAACGAATCTTAAAGTCCGCCTTGAAAGATAAATTCTATTAATCAAATATTAGAAACGCAAAGTAGGGCATTTCGTTCTATGAACACGGCTACTTTTCGATAAGGAAGTCAAAAATACGGCCAAATATTACAAAAACGCTACAAAGAAGTATATTCTGTGAATTTAGCGTCCCCCCACAATTCTTCCAAATCATAAAAAGAGCGAGTTTCGCGATAAAATACATGTACTACTGTCGTGAAATAATCCACACAAATCCAAAGTGAACTTTGTTGCCCTTCCACGTGATTAGGAAGCGTAGCGGCTTCTTGCTTTAGGCGCTTCTGAATATTATCAGAGATAGCTCGAACCTGAGTGTTGGAATCCCCTTCACAAATGATGAAAAAGTCGGTAGGCGCATCATCAACTGTTCGCAGATCTAGAAGGATAATATTTTTTCCTTTAATATCCTGAATGCTCTCAATAATAAGGTTGTTTAACTCTTCTTGGGATAGCTGTGAACGCTCTAGATTGATTTGTGTATTCAAATTCAGATTTTGTTAGTTTTGTAAATTATATTTTTTAAGTTGATCTTTTTAAAGCAGAAAATTATTTTTTGTTTATTTACCAGCCCAAATTTAAGGTATGATACATAAATAAAATACATAGCGCCAACATTTATTATCAAAATGCTTGTGTATTTTATTTTTACTTCATACTAAGAAGGAATTAAAAATTATTTCACTTGAACATAAACAACACCCTATTTATCGGAAAGGTTGTTCATAATTATAACGAACTTCCTTCAACGAATGTGTATGCACAAGATTTATTATCAAAAAGTTTACCAATTGAAGGAACTGTCATTACGACATTTAATCAAACCGCTGGCAGAGGACAAATTGGCAGTAAATGGATAAGCGAAGCTGATAAAAACATCAGTCTAAGTATTATTCTATATCCCCACTTCCTAGTTCCAAAAGAACAATTTATTTTACATACCGTTAGCTCCCTTGCTGTTTCTGACTTACTTACAAAATACTTAGAAGATGCTGTAAAAGTCAAATGGCCCAATGACATCTATATTAAAGATAGAAAAACTTCAGGAATTCTGACCCAAAATTCTATTTCCACTACTAAAATTAACTATTCTATAATAGGTATTGGCCTGAATGTCAATCAAACTGATTTTCCATCAACTATTCCAAATCCAACCTCTTTAAAATTAGCTGCCAAAAGAGATTTTAATTTAGAAACCTTAGTTTCAGAATTGTGTCTTTGTGTAGAGCATCGTTATTTACAACTAAAAAGTGGGCAGCAAAATTCCTTAAAAAATAACTATTTAGAAAGATTATATAAATTAGAAGAACCTGCTTGGTATCAAAGAGCAGATGGCTCCAAATTTTATGGTACCATCAAAGGTGTAGATTCAATGGGCAGGTTAATAATTGAACTAAATGGCCATTTAGAATATTTTCAGATAAAGGAAATTAGTTTTCTAGACTAAAAAATAATAACTATTAACCAATGAAGGTACAAATCATTACCATAGGCGATGAGATATTAATCGGTCAAATCATTGATACTAACTCTGCTTGGATGGCACAGCAACTCAATGCCAATGGAGCCCAAGTAGTTCGTATTGAATCCATTGGTGATGAATATGAAGAAATTCAGCAAACACTTGATCGCTCTATTGCCAATGCTGATGTAGTACTCATTACAGGTGGCCTTGGTCCTACCAAAGATGATATTACTAAAAAAGCATTAGCTGACTATTTTAATACGGAAATGGAATTTCATCCAGAGAGCTTTGAAAGAATCGTCAAAATATTTGAACGATGGGGAAGAACGACCACGGAAGCCCATCGCCAGCAATGCTATATGCCTAAAAATGCAGAGCTGCTATTTAACAAGATGGGATCTGCTCCTGGCATGTGGTTTGAGCATAAGAACACAGTGATTATTTCGATGCCTGGCGTACCATATGAAATGAAGTATATCATGAAATATGGAGTTATCCCAAGGTTGAAAGAGCGATTTCCGATGCAGGGAATTTTACATAGAACCATCCGAACAGTAGGAGAAGGTGAGTCTAGAATAGCAGAAAGAATTGAAGACATAGAATCCGCATTACCTCAACACATCAAACTCGCTTTTTTACCCAGCTTAGGCACGGTTCGTCTTCGCCTTACGGCGAAAGGAAAAACAGAAGAAGAACTGGCAGCAGATATTCAGCATTACAGCCAACAGATAGAAGAGCGTATTCCTGAGCTAATTTATGGACACGACAGCCAAAAGCTAGAAGAAGCGGTTGGCCAAATATTGAAAGCAAGAGGCTTAAATTTAGCTACTGCTGAAAGCTGTACAGGAGGACATATTGGTCATAAAATAACATCAGTTCCCGGTTCTTCTGCCTATTTCATAGGAGGGTTTGTTGCTTATTCCAATAATGTAAAAGTACAACAACTAGGTGTGCAAGAGCATACACTAAAACAATATGGAGCAGTTAGTGAACAAACCGTCATTGAAATGGTAAAGGGCACTAATAAGGTATTAGGTTCAGATATTGCAGTAGCCATTTCTGGTGTGGCTGGGCCTGGAGGAGGAACCAAAGAAAAACCTGTTGGAACGGTTTGGATAGCCGTTGGAAATCAAAAAAAAATAGTCACAAAAAAATTGAGTATAGGCAAAGATAGAATCAAAAATATTGAATATTCTAGTGTGCAAGCACTGAATATGATTCGTCAATTTGCAGTTGAACAATACAATTTAGTGACAGAAAATATTTGATTTGATTCTGTTTTTAAACTACCTTTGTGTCTGATAACCAAAACCTTACGCACTACCACAATTGATATAATATAACAAAAATTTGGCGTAAGCGAAGAAAACCAAAATTTTTAAACGAAAGTTGAAGCAAAGGCTTAGCTTTCATTTCTTAACCAACCCGCCTACTGATAGCTACAAGCTTCGGTAAAGGGAAACCAAAGTATTAAATTATAGCAAGATGGCTCAAGTTGAACTAATTATGCCCAAAATGGGTGAAAGTATTATGGAGGCGACTATCCTAAAATGGGTAAAAACCGTAGGCGACTCCGTAGAAGCAGATGAGACAATTCTGGAAATCGCAACTGATAAGGTCGATTCAGAAGTGCCTTCTCCCGTAAGTGGCGTTATTAGTAAAATCCTTTTCCAAGAAAATGATGTAGTCGAAATCGGTAAAGTAATTGCTATGATTGCAACAGAAGGGGAAGAAGCTGAACCAGCAGCTAGCCCAGCTGCAGACGCAATAGAAACAAAAGAAACAAACACCGCACCAGCACCACAAGCACAAGTACAAGCAGCAGCTCCAGCTGCAATGGTAAGCATAGAGAGAACAGGTACTAGTGGTAAATTCTACTCTCCTTTAGTTAGGAATATCGCAGAAAAAGAAAATATTTCCCTTGCTGAATTGGATCAAATACAAGGTTCTGGTCTTCAAGGTAGAGTAACGAAAAAAGATATCCTTTCTTATATCGAAAACCGCACGACTACTAATGGTACTAGTGTTGCGCCAAGCACACCTCACCCAGCAGTTACAACTCCTCCCCCCACTCCAAAGGTGCCATCAACACCTTCTGCTCCAGCAATATCTGTGAATGGTAATACAGAGATTGTAGAAATGGATCGCATGCGTAAATTGATCGCTGACCACATGGTGATGTCCAAACAAACTTCCCCACATGTTACCTCTTTTGTAGAGGCAGATGTAACGAATTTGGTCAATTGGCGTAACAAGAATAAGAAAGCATTCCAAGAAAGATATGGAGAGAAAATTACTTATACTCCAATCTTTGTAGAAGCAGTAGTAAAAGCGATCAAAGATTTCCCAATGATTAATGTATCTGTAAATGGTACACAAATAATAGTAAAGAAAGATATTAATGTTGGTATGGCAACAGCCCTACCAAGTGGCAACTTGATTGTACCTGTTATTAAAAATGCAGACTATATGAATCTAGCAGGTTTGACAAAATCTGTTAATGATCTAGCTGGAAGAGCAAGAAATAATCAATTAAAGCCTCAAGAAATTCAAGGAGGTACTTTCACATTAACGAATGTAGGTACTTTCGGTAATGTCATGGGTACACCGATCATTAATCAGCCGCAGGTAGCCATTATGGCGGCTGGTGCCATTCGAAAAAAACCTGCAGTAGTAGAGACAGAATATGGTGACTTGATTGCCGTACGTCAAATGATGTTTTTATCTTTATCCTATGATCACAGAGTAGTCGATGGTTTCTTAGGTGGTTCTTTCTTAAGAAGAGTAGCTGATTATTTAGAAAACTTCGATACCAATAGAGAAATCTAATCGTTTATTAATATAAAGATCTTTAGGTCAACTTTTTATAACGATAACTATCAACCAGAAGGTTGTCTGGTAGGCTAACAAATTTTCCAAAAGCAAATTTATCTACAATAATTTATAGTTTGTTGGGGAAAGCGCGCTTATTAGGCAACCTTTTCTACTGAAAGAACCGAAAATACTTCGTACGATGAAGCTCAGAATTTTACTTGCATTATTGCTGTTTTGTGTGTTTACTCAAGCGCAAAGCGAAAAAAAACGTATTGCAAAAGAGTTATTCCTAAATGCAAAATATGATGATGCACTTTCCCTGCTCAACCGTTCTAGAGAGTTAACTAGAGCTGATAATGAAGCTAAATTTATCTTAGCGCTTTGTCATTTTCAACTGAATCAACTGGAAGATGCAGAAAAGATACTCGATGAAATGGTAAGTTCTGGAAAAGCACCTTATGCAGAGTGTTGGTTTTATTTTGGGCAAATTTATCATGCTCGACATCAATTTGCAGAAGCAGCAGGCTTTTATAAGACGTACTTGCGATCCATTAAAGGGAATAGCTCTAATCGCCGAATGGTTATCGATATGCTTAAGCGCTGTTCTAATGGATTACAGCTGCAATATCATAAAGCTTTAGCCTTTGTTGAAAACTTAGGTAGTCGGATTAACTCAAAAGGAGATGAATTTGCTCCGGTACTGAGCCCTAACTTTGAAGATAAAATCTACTTTACTGCTGCTCGACAAGGAAATATGGGAGGCCTAAGAAGTAGAACAGGGGCTAGAGACGAACAATATGGTCAATACTATGATGACATTTACTTTGCAGAGAACGACAAAGGGACCTGGGGTGGTATTGAACCAATGGACTATCTCACGAATAGCCCTAGTCATGATATATTACTAGGGTTTGATTATTGGGGTTCCGTTTTGTTTTACTTTAAGGGCTACACTTTTGAGCAAGGTCAATTTATGGTAGATACTTTCCGCCAAGAGGACAAAAGAAGGCTAAGTTCAGATCCTTTCCTTGGTCCTATTGATCCGAGTATGGGGGATGGCACGCCACATTTTTTCAGCAATGAAAGAGTCGTCTTTTCTAGCCGTCGACCTGGCGGGTACGGGGGGCTGGATCTTTATGAAATCACTTATGAATTTGGAAGCTGGACGAGTCCACGTAACTTGGGTCCAAGTATTAATACTCCCTATGATGAGACAACTCCTTTTATGGCCAACAACGGACTAACTCTATTTTATAGCTCTAACGATCCAAAATATAGTATTGGGGGCTTAGATGTACTCCGATCTTCCCAATCACCTATCAATCAGCAATGGTCAGAGCCAGAGAACTTAGGTATGCCTATTAACTCTGCCGCTGATGATGCTTACTTTAAAATTGCAAAAGATGGTATAACGGCTTATTTTTCTTCTTCCCGAACAGATGGCTTTGGACAAAGGGATTTATATGCCGCCTATTTTAATGAGTACTTGGAAGAAATGGAATTACCTGCTGGTTTTATACCACCAAAAAGATATGACACCAATAAAATTTCCCTTTTAGAAGAACCGAGTTTGGAAAATCCTAACGATAACATCGCTATTGATTACTCTCCATATGAAAAGGTAGAGGAGCTTCCTAACAACAGTTTTTACTTAAATGAATACTACGAACCACTGTTGGGAGAAAATATGCTAGACGATATAGTTGCTTTACATCAAAAAGATCCTTCTAGTGTAATCCTTATCAATGCTTACTGCAATTTGGCTGGGTCAAAAGCTCAAAAAGTAAGTAATGCCATACAAGCAGCAAGTGTTATTGCACAAAAACTTATTCAGCGAGGGATACCTAGTAGCAAAATTTTTGAAAGAGGAAGCCACTTATCCACCAACGATATTTCTAAGCCTTATGGTATAGATTTTGCCTTTACAAAGCCACCACTTAGCGTAGCAATTCTACCGGTATTAAGTTTGGAGTATCAAACGATAGCAGAGCAAAAAATACTTAATCAAAGCCTAGTCTATAAAGTTCAAATAGCGGCTTCTAGTAAAAATAATTACAAGCGCTCTTCATTAGAAAATAACTCTTACCCAATGGTAGAGAAAAAACCAAATGACAAATATTACCGCTATACAGTTGGGGCATTTGGTAGCTTTTATGAAGCAGATGATTTTCGCAAAAAACTTTTAAGAGAAGGAGTCAATGGTGCTTTTGTAGTAGCATTTGTTTACGGGGTACGGCAAGATAAGCAAACAATAAAGGCCTATAGCCGTGAGTTTCCAGACCTCAGTAATTATTTAAATGGCAAGTAAATGAACAAAAGGCAGCTTTTTCTACAGCATCTTGCTCAAACAAGTCCTTCCCCTTTACTAATAGAAGTGGATCATTCTGAAGGTATGTATTTATTTAGTCCCGAGGGAAAATCTTACATGGATCTTATTGCAGGGATTGGAGTGAGTGCATTGGGGCATCGCCATCCAAAAGTAGTAAAAGCAGCTAAATCGCAGCTTGACAAGTACCTTCATACCATTGTTTACGGAGAGTTTGTTTTGAGTCCCCAAGTAGAATTAGCACAATTATTAGCAACGCAACTGCCTGATCCATTAGACAGCACTTATTTTGTTAATTCTGGTAGTGAAGCGACAGAAGGTGCAATGAAATTAGCCAAACGCTACACAGGTCGCCATGAAATTATTGCTTGCAAAAAAGCATACCATGGCAGTACACAAGGTGCTGCCAGTTTGATGTGGCCAAAAGATTTTACCCAGGCTTACCATCCGCTTCTTCCTAGCATTAAACATATAGAATTTAACTGTGACTTTTGTCTAAGTGAAATTACAGATAAAACGGCTGCTGTTGTTGTAGAAACCGTCCAAGCAGAGTGGGGTGTTCGTCCACCATTAGATGGATATCTTAAAAAACTAAGAGATCGCTGTACGGAAGTTGGTGCTTTATTAATCTTAGACGAAATTCAAGCAGGTATGGGCCGTACTGGTTCTTTATTTGCTTTCCAACAACATAATATCGTTCCTGATATATTACTTCTAGCAAAAGGTCTAGGAGGTGGAATGCCTATTGGTGCATTTATTGCACCTAAGCACATTATGGATAGCCTTTCGGCAAATCCTATTTTAGGTCATATTACCACTTTTGGTGGTCATCCGGTGTGCTGTGCAGCAGCAAAAGCAACTGTACAAGAACTAATAGAAGGCGATTGGATTGCACAAGTCCCAAAGAAAGCGGCTCTATTTAGATCACTCCTGCAACACAATGCCATAATAGAAGTTCGGAATGCTGGCTTATTGATGGCTGTTCAGATGGAAAGCTTTGAATTTATCCAGAAAGTTATTCACCATTGCTTAGAAAAGGGATTGATTACTGATTGGTTTTTATTCAACAGTCAATCTTTACGTATTGCTCCTCCTTTAATTATTTCAGAGGAAGAGATTCGCAAAGCTTGTCAGATTATTCTAGAATCAATTGAGGAGGCCTTATAGCTATAGCTCCTTACGTAATCGAGCTACCGGAATATTCAACTGCTCACGATATTTAGCTACTGTACGGCGAGCAATGTTATAACCTTTTTCTTGAAGAATATTCATCAATTTTTGATCGGAAAGTGGTTTACGTTTATTTTCCTCTTCCACGACTTCCGTCAAAATCTTTTTCACCTCCAGAGTGGACACCTCTTCTCCATCTGAGGTTTGTAAAGATTCAGAAAAGAAATCTTTCAAGCGTTTTGTTCCAAACTCTGTTTGTACAAACTTGCTGTTGGCAACCCTTGAAACAGTAGAAATATCCAATCCTGTGATATCCGAAATATCTTTCAATATCATGGGACGTAATTTTTTCTGATCACCGGTCAGGAAAAAATCATATTGATACTGTAACATAGCATACATAGTACGTTGCATTGTATCCTGGCGCTGACGAATTGCATCAATAAACCAACGAGCGGAGTCAATTTTTTGCTTGACAAATACAAAGGCCTCCTTATCTTTTTTCTCAATTTTGCGTTCTTTCGAATTATGGCGGAAGGTTTCTAACATATCACGATACTGTCCATTCACACGAAGGTCAGGCGCATTTCTGGAGTTCAAGCTTAGTTCCAATTCGCCATCACGATTATTTATGATAAAATCAGGAACAATATACTGAGTGGCCTGTGTATTTCCACCGGAATGCCCTGAAGCTGGTTTTGGATTCAACTTCAGAATTTCATTTACTCCATTTCGCAGGTCTGTTTCTGAGATACTAAGATATTTCTGAAGCTTTTGATAGTGTTTTTTAGAAAACTCTTGAAAGTATTCATTCAAGATCTTGTAAGCTAGTGCTAAGATTTCCAGCTCATCATCATCATACAAGTCATCCATTTGCATTTTACCCCTCAATTGCAAGAGAAGACATTCTTGCAAATCACGGGCGCCGATACCTGGTGGATCAAACGCTTGAATTTGCCGGAGCATCTCCGCCACCTCTTCCTCTGAGGCGATGATATTTTGAGAAAACATCAAATCATCAATAATAGCGATAGGTTCTCTACGTAAGTAACCATCATCATCAATACTTCCAATAATCTGTTTGGCAATGATTTCGGTCCGCTCGTCTTCCAACTCTAGTAAGCCTAATTGTTGTTCTAAAAATTCATGGAAAGAACTTTCTACTGCAACTGGCACTGTTTTTTCTTCATCATCGGCAGAGTAGTGGTCTGCCTTCAACTTATAGGTAGCAGGATCTTCTTCAATATATTCGGTAAGATAGTCATCTAACTCAAAAGTTTCTTCTCTTACTGGTTCATCATTATTGTACTCTTCGCTTTCGCTAAAACTTTCTTCAGTCTCTCGAGATAAATCATTCGCTTCGTCCGTTTCATTTCCTTCTTCTAAAGCAGGATTCGCTTCCAACTCCTCTTTAATTCTTTGTTCCAAACTCACCGTAGGTATCTGCAGCAACTTCATGAGTTGAATTTGCTGTGGAGATAATTTCTGAAGCATTTTTTGGCTCAGACTCTGCTTTAACATCTCTTATTTGTTTTTTAGCTAAGTTTGATGATGAATTCATCAAGCATCTACTGGCTCAATGACAATGATATTCCTCTTTGTGTTTGTTTACGTATTTTTAAAATAAAGTTACTCTTTCAACAGAAAAAATAATATTAATGTATTATCCTATTTCTTGGAGCACTTATTTTATGATAAAAATCTAATTTTTTTTGGTATAATGAAAGTCTAGCATATCATTTTTTTATCCAATATGAAATATATTTAAAATATAAATCAATGACAGTCAATCAAAAAATCAAACTATTACGTGAGCAAATGCTACAAAAAAATATTACAGCATATATCGTGCCAAGTAGCGATCCTCACCAGAGTGAATATGTTGCTGATCGATGGAAGTCAAGGGCTTGGCTGTCAGGTTTTACAGGCTCTGCAGGCACCGTAATAGTTACTCCAGAGCATGCTGGTTTGTGGACAGATTCGCGTTACTTTTTACAAGCAGAAACAGAATTAGCGGATTCAGAGATCGTACTACATCAGCAAAAAATTCCGCATGCACCCGAACATATTCATTGGCTGGCCGAATATTTACCAAAAGGTAGCACATTGGCGGTAGATGGCAGTTTGTTCTCTGTTGGTCACTTAAGATTTATTGCTAAGCAATTAGCCCATAGAAATATCAGTATAATTTCGGATATAGATTTGATCGATCTCATTTGGGAAGACCGACCAAGCTTACCAATAGCTCCTATTTTTGAGCATGACATTAAATACACTGGCAAAAGTCGAGAAGAAAAAATTGCAGAAGTTAAGATAAGCATGCAAAGCAAAAATGCTCAATATTATTTCATGAGCACATTAGATGATGTTGCTTGGTTGCTTAATCTTCGAGGCTCAGACATAGAATTTAATCCCTTATTTATTGCTTATTGCCTAGTTGGACCAGAGCAGACTTACCTTTTTATTGATTTGACGAAAGTCCCTCCTGAACTACAAGCGAGACTAAATACAGATGGTATCATTTTAAAATCATATGATAGCGTAAAAGCACATCTGCAATCATTAAAGGACCCTATTTGGATAGATGCTTCAGCAATCAATGTTCAGCTGTATAATATGCTTGAGGGAGAAAAGATAGTCAGAGGATACAATATTTGTAGAAAACTAAAAGCTATTAAAACACCACTAGAAATTAAACACATCCGATATGCAATGAAAAAAGATGGTGTAGCTTTACTCAGATTGTTCCGCTGGTTAGAAGCAATGCTAGAAGAAAGAGGCGTAAGCGAATATGAATTGGCCGAAAAATTAGCTGGATTTAGAGCACAGCAAGCAGCCTATTTTGGCGAAAGCTTTCCAGCCATTGTTGGTTATAAGGAAAATGGTGCCATTGTTCATTATCGACCTATGCCAAACTCTTCGGCCACTATCCAAAAAGATGGTATTCTTTTACTAGATTCGGGAGGACAATATCACGATGGCACAACAGATATTACAAGGACAGTAGCTTTAGGTACACCTACAACAGAGCAAAAACGAAACTTCACACTTGTCTTAAAAGGCTATATCACATTAGAATTAGCCAAATTTCCTATGGGCACAACTGGCGTACAACTAGATACGCTAGCTCGAATGCATTTATGGCAAAATGGATTAAACTACGGCCATGGTACTGGTCATGGAGTTGGTTTCTTCTTAAATGTACATGAGCCACCACAGGGCTTTGCAACGGGAGCAACCACAAGTAGAGGAACTACCGCACTAGTGCCAGGCATGCTTACCTCCAATGAGCCTGGTTTTTACAAAACAAAAGAATATGGCATCAGAATTGAAAATTTGATTCTGTGCAAAATTCATCAAGAAACACCTTATGGTACATTTTTGGCTTCCGAGCCTCTAACCTTATTCCCTATTGACACCAACTTGATTGACTTTGACTTGCTTAATGAAAGCGAAACACAATGGCTGAAAGATTATCATCAAAAAGTATGGGAGGGACTTTCCCCCATGTTAGAAGAGGAAGAAAAAGCTTGGTTAAAAAAGTATATCGACGCTTAGCCACTTAAAAGCTTATTTTATTTATATCGTCTAAATAAATATTTTTTAAGCTAATACTATGAAATAGCAAAAAACAGTTTGATAGTTATAAAGCATTGTAAGGGATTTAGAAATAAATAAACTAACTGAGTTTTTGAAGATATCTTTTTCAGAGGACAAGGCGTGAAAAAGGAGTATATCCTAAGCTACACGACTAATCTACAAAGATGTTACCTGGAAGAAGTACCTCAAAATGGATAGATTATTTTTTTGCCGAAGCCCTGTATTAAAAATATAGCTATGAAAACGATTTTTTGCTATTTATTAGTAGCCACCCTACCGCTTATTGGCTTTAGCCAGAGCATTTACAAATCCGATTGGATAATAAAAACGGACGTACTAGGCCCAATACGAGGTAATCAAGCCTTGAATCTTTCAGTAGAAAAAAAGCTCAGTACTAATCAATCTATTGAAATCGGTACTGATTATATTTTTGATTATTTATTTCAAGTACCAATTGGTAGACATCCTGTCGCTCATTATTTAGATGATCAAAAAATAAATTTCAATCTCGATATTGGATGGAGATACTATTTCTATTCTCCCATTCAACGAAAATCGACTATTTTCTTTAACCATAGATTTCAATTCCAATCTTTACATTTTCACCATTTTGATACTTTTTGTGATAGATTTTTAAGCAGTAATTTATTTATGAATACACTGTTTGCCAATGGCGATTGCACTCCCAATACCCATACAGTTGAAGTTTTTAAAACCCAAAATCGGCGATGGAGTATTTTATTTGGTATCGGAAAACTATACCGTTATCACCAATGGACTTTAGAAGGTATAATTGCATTGTCATACTTTCGAAATCAGATCATATATCCAAAACTTAGGCAAACCTTGGATATCACTCCTAGTATACAGCGAAGAATTGATCAAAGGATTATAGACGGTTCTTCTGTTTATAGTTCATTCTTTTCACATGGCGATCCATTAAAGCAAGAAAATGGATTTGGTATGCAAATGCAGCTGAAAGTGGGTTATATACTTAAGTAAATCAACTTTTTAAAAAACTAACTGTATACTCTGCTAGAACAAGTAATCAAGTTATTGGGTTAATTTATGTTAACTTAATCGTATTTTTGTAGCATGATAGAAACGCAGACAAAGAGAGATATTCGAAAATCCAGTTTAGAAGAATTAATCGAGATTTTCAAAGAGCTAAACGAACCTAAGTTTAGA
The DNA here is from genome assembly GCA_022448955.1 of Saprospiraceae bacterium. Taxonomy (GTDB): domain Bacteria; phylum Bacteroidota; class Bacteroidia; order Chitinophagales; family Saprospiraceae; genus JALEHC01. Next base: position 14,466 of record JAKVCU010000105.1, on the reverse strand, counting down.
GCTAAGCAAGTATATGAATGGTTGTGGAAAAAAGGAGCGCGCTCCTTTGAGGAAATGACCAACCTATCCAAAAAATTAAGAGCCATACTACAAGAGCAATTCGTGATCAATGCCATTGAAATGGATAAAGTGCAAAAAAGCCTTGACGGTACCATAAAAACAAGATTTCGCTTGCACGATGGTCATTTAATTGAATCTGTACTGATTCCAGTTCCTGCAGATAAGCGATTTACAGTATGTGTTTCTTCTCAGGTGGGTTGTAGTTTGACCTGTAAGTTTTGTGCAACAGGAAGAATGAAGCGTTTACGCAACTTAGATCCTGGAGAAATCTATGATCAGGTAGTTATGGTAAATAAACAAGCAGAAGAGCATTTTAATCATCCATTGACGAATATCGTTTATATGGGTATGGGAGAACCCCTCTTGGCGTATAAGAATGTATTAGAAAGTGTAGAAAAGATTACTTCTCCAGAAGGATTAGGTATGTCACCCCGCAGGATCACAGTAAGTACAGCAGGAATAGCGAAGATGATTAAGAAATTGGCAGACGATGGCGTTCGTTTTAATTTAGCTCTATCACTACACGCAGCTGATGATAGCAAACGAAATGAAATTATGCCCATTAATGAACAAAATAACTTAGAAGTTTTGATGGATTCATTAATCTACTTCCATCAGAATACGAACAATAAAATAAGCTACGAGTACATTACATTTCAGGATTTTAACGACAGTATAGAAGACGCCAAAAACCTAGTGCGCTTGTGCAAAAAATTTCCTGTAAAGGTAAATATCATCGAGTATAATCCAATTGATGGAGCAGCTTTTAAAAAATCTACAGAGCATCGCATTGATGATTTTGCTAGATATTTGAATGATAACAGAGTGACCGTTACAGTGAGAAGAAGCCGTGGCAAGGATATTGATGCAGCTTGTGGTCAGTTGGCAAATAAGGAATAATTTGTGGGTTTATGCATGATTCGCAACCACAAAATAGAATTGATCAAAAAAGAGACTTTTGGCATCTAATCCAAAAGTCTCTTTTTATCTATTTAAAGCTTCGCGTCAAAGTTCACTAAATTAACGAAGCGTTTGATACGAGAAGTAATAGCAATATCATCCAATTCTAGTAATCTTTGAATACTGAATTTTTCTACACAGAATGAAGCCATTGCAGAACCGTAGATGATACCTCTTTTCATATTATCAAAAGAAAGATCATCTGTTTGAGACATGTAACCCATGAAACCGCCTGCGAAGGTATCACCTGCTCCCGTTGGATCAAATACTTCTGCCAAAGGTAAAGCTGGAGCAAAGAAGATTTGATCGCCATGGAATAACAAAGCTCCATGCTCTCCTTTTTTAATCACCAAATATTTTGGCCCCATTTCCATAATTTTGGCAGCAGCCTTCACCAATGAATGTTCACCAGATAATTGACGAGCTTCTTCATCATTAATAATTAGCGCATCGATCATTTTGATTACTTTCATTAAGCTACCTAAAGCATTATCCATCCAGAAATTCATAGTATCAAGCGCAATAAGCTTTGGACGCTTTTCTAATTGCTCAATTACACGAATTTGCACATCCGGTGTCAAATTCCCCAACATCAAATATTCTGGGGTTTTATAAGTATCTGGCAATACAGGATCAAATGTGGCTAATACATTCAACTGGGTATCTAAAGTATCGCGATCATTCATATTATCGTGATACTTTCCTGCCCAGAAAAAAGACTTTTCACCTTTGCGAACCTGCAAACCATCTAGGTTTATACCACGCGAGCGCATATCATTTAAAGTTTCTTCTGGAAAATCATCTCCAATTACGGAAACTAAATTGATATTTTTTGTGTAGTAAGATGCAGCAAGAGAGATATAGGTAGCAGCACCACCAATAGCCATCTCGGCTTTACCAAAAGGGGTTTCGATATCATCGAAGGCAACTGTACCGACGGTAAGTAAACTCATGGAAAAATATTTTTAAAAAATTTATGCAAATATTGCACATTTCTACCTAATGTAATAACCTTGCACTCGCCTTTTGAAAGTAAAGAGTACCAAAAATAAAATTGCCTCTTTAGCTCAGTTGGTTAGAGCGGTCCCAAGAAGAGGCGCACTACAATAAGGAGATTTCGAGAGGAATCCCCTGTTGCTTTTAAAAAGACTTCATACAAGGTGAGCATATTTAAAATTGTCAACCAGCTATTATTGTGGGTCATTTTGCCTTATTGTAAAGATAGGATTCGATCTCCTCGTTTCAAAATCCTGTTAAGCCTTCTTCTTCCTTTTTGATGTTTTGCTATTCTTTGCCATCATCATTTTTTCCACCAGTACGAAAAAAGCCTACCTTTCATATTAGAGAGGTAAGCTCTTTTATATTTTACCTGTACTAGCAATAGCTCGTAAATCCAGATATTTATATGTAGATAACATTGACTGCATAGGGTTTCCTAAAAAAAACCAGCCAAATTTTCGTTTAAATTCGCAATTACTACTCAAATACAATTCCACCGTATTGGCCAAGTTCAATACCATATCATTCAATAGCTTTAAAGCAGTTGAGCAGGGATAGAAAATAGATAAAAAAGAAGGCTTTGCATTGGATTTCATCACTTTTTGGAGCCAGATCAGGTTTATTGCCAAGGGGATAGCGCCAATTCCACAAAGTGTAGTTTGCAGATCTCCACAAACAATGAGGGCACAAATACTGGGCCCACCTGAAACTCCTTCAAGCCCACAAAATATCGGCCGTCAGCGGCTAGTCAAAATTGCTTGTATAATAAATTCCTGCCAGCCGGTAGGCACGGTGTCAGCTCAAAGATAGTAAGTAACTGACGATAGAAAAGTTACGTACTATTTTAGAAGGGACGTTAAAGCCTGTCTGCCTATGGCTGAAATTTATTATACCTCTTTCAGCTAGAGGCTGACAGGTTCTAGCCTAACTACTTAAATGTTCTCCTGAATATATTCAATCGTATCCTCATCGCTCAGATTCATTAAATGTTTGACCAACAGCGTGCCCAAGACCACTTGAAGGTCTACACTGCGACGACCATTGACCTGACACATACGGTCATAAAACAATTTAGCCATTTCATCCCAAGAGACCAATTCGGCCATTAACACCCAACGATACTCTGGATTCATTTTATTCTCAAAGGGTGTTTTGAATAACTCTAATCATGACTTACTGGCTGGTGTATATTGAATCATCTGCCTACTCTTGGTATAAGTGCAAGGAACTTTATGAAAAATACAGCTTTTCCATGCATTTTAGTCATTTAGGATAATTTTGTTTTCCCCATAATTCGATGACTTTATATGGATTATGAAGTGAAATTTACTTTTTTAGGAAACCCTTCATAGTGTATGAATTGAGTTCGGTTGAAATTTTATTGGTTAGACTTAGGTTGCTTTATCGACTAAGGTTATTTGTATCAATGATCTTCGCAACAAACGATTCAGTTAATCTTTATCCGTAAGAATATAACTACACCCAATACGAACAATGAGTAAGACAACTAGAACTTTAAGCTTACCACATTGAGTACTTTCGCTTTTGAATAAATTTGAATTTTGACTCTGACCTATTTACTTGGATACCTTACTAGCTTACCTCTCTTTTTCAAACTTTCTTTAGTAATGCATATACTAGCGGAATAAAAAACAAACTAGCCACCGTCCCTAACAATAAACCTCCTATAACCGCAAAAGCCAATGGTGTTTGTAGTTCAGCCCCTAAACCTTTAGAAAAAAGAATAGGTAGTAAGGCTAAAATAGTAGTAAGGCTAGTCATTATAATAGGACGTAATCGACGATTGCCAGCACCATGGATAGCTTCAATTTTGGAATGATTTAGCGAAAGCTTATTCATCATATCAACTTTAAGGATGGCATCATTAACCACAATGCCGCTCATTACAATCATTCCAATTAAAGAAATCAAGTTGAGACTCTGATTGGTGAAAACTAGCAGCCAGAAAGCTCCTGACAGCCCTATAGGGACAGTTAGCATTACAATGAATGGCTGGATCAAGGATTCGAATTGGGCAGCTAATATTAAATAAAGCAAAATTAGGGCTATGGCTAGAATAACAATTAATTCTTTTATTAGCTCTTGATCTGTAAAGCCTTGCCCACTAAAATCTACACTCAAAGAAGCTTTGGTTTGTACTTTTTCCTTTATTTTTTTTATTAAGCTTTCGCTAAATTGATCGAGCTCTAAACGAAGAGCCTCTCCTCCTTTACCAGCCGTGATGGTTTTATAATCAGTACTTTTTTCAATTTGTATAAATTCTTTTAAGGGGATATATTGCTTTTGATTGTTGGTAATAAGTGTCTGGTTTAATTGTCTAAATAAGGATTTAGGCTTACTTCCAATATTGATGGGGATATACTGCTCTGAACTTTTTAGGGTTCCGATAAAATTTTGACTAAAGAGAGATTGCAACTTGTTATTAATGGTTTGGTAAGAGACATCATAGAGCAATGCTTTCTCTCTTAAAATCTGAATAAAATACTGCTCCTCAGTAGCTGGGAAGGTATAGTTAATGCCTTGTTGTTTCAGCCATATGCTGAGATCATTAATGCTTTCTAAAGAAGGGGTATTTGAGGATTGGGAAGATTGTATATCTAATATTAATGGGGCTTGGGTATTGGCAAAGACCTGATCGAAAATATTTTTTTGCTCCTCCACATTTACAATGACTGCTGGATATTTATTAGAAAAATGATCACGAAGCTCTTCTTTCAGGGGTATTAATTGTGATTCTTCTTTAGCAAATAACAAAAGGCTTAATTCATTGATACTTTTCTCTTCTTCCTGAATCAAAAACTGCTGTTCTCCAATTAAACAAGTACTCACTGAACTATTGGAAGCGTATTGTTGAGTGAATTCATTTATTCGCTTTGCACTTTCTTCTACGGTGATGGCATCATTCCAATCTATATTTATGGCTAAGGCATTACGGGTTAGTTTGGGGAAACTTTCTTGAGCTATTTGCGAACCTGCCTGACCAACTGACAGGAGCGAAAAAAAAGTAAAAGTAGGAAAAGCTAAAAAGAGTAAAATAAAAACCCATTTGAATCGCAACATAAAATCAACGGAACGAGTAAATAGATTTTTTCGAAAGATATCTTTCTCAATTATCCTTTTATTTGACGAAAGTCTAATCAAAGTAGGTAAAAGTATATAGGCCACAATTAGTGACGTACCCAAAGTAATCATTATGGACATCGCCTGATCGTAAAATAAAGCACCTGCAATCCCACTCAAAAAAATCAACGGCAAAAAGACCGAACAAGTCGTCAAGGCAGAACTTATCAATGGGCGAATCACTTCATTAGCCCCTTCTGCACAAGCATCGGTAATGTCTGGATAAGTGCTTTGCTGTTGTCGAATATTTTCAATAACAATGATCGAATTATCAATCATTAAACCCACTCCAAGGATTAAGCCCGATAGCGAAATGATATTAATAGAAATACCTAACAGGTAAAAAATAAAACCCGAAATAATCAAAGTCACAGGAATAGCAATACCAATAAGCAAAGGCATTTGCCATTCCCAAAAAAATAAAAACATCACTAAAAAGGCAAAGCAAGCCCCATACAATAAACTAGTGCGTAGATTATCAATAGATACTTCCAATAACTCCGACTGATCGTTAGTTACATAAAAATCCAATTGAGGGTAATCCGATTTAAAGGCCGTTAATAGTTCTTCAAAAGAAGCCTTTAAGGCAAACAGTTGAGCATCCGCTTGCTTGCGAATGGAAAAAACAATTCCCTCTCGCCCATTGTGAAGGAATAAGCTGCGACGTGGCTTTTCTATCAGTTGTACTTTAGCTACATCTTTAAGTTGTAGTGTTCGATTGCTGATGGAAAGAAAAATATTTTCTACATCTGTTTTGGTTTTAAGTTCTGATAAGAAGCGGATATTATATTGATATAAACCATCCTTAACTAGGATATTGCCAAGATTGATATTGTTAGCCTTTAGTGCATTAGAGATATCCGCCTCCGTTAATTTTAGGCTTTGAAAAACAATGGGGTCAGGTTGAATAATTAACTGCGGTTTGGCAAATCCACTACGATCCACAAACGCTACTTCGGGCAATTGCTCAATGCGTCGTTTCAATACCGAACGTGTAAACTCACTTAATTCCAACAATGAGCTTACATTGTTTTCTTTCGGAACAATGCTAAGATAAAAAACAGGAATATCACTAACATTCGCTTTAATAACTCGTGGTCGCTCTAAGTCTTTTGGCAAGTAATTAATGACCTGATCTATTTTTTCATTTACTTCTATGAATGCTAAATTAATATTGGTGCTATAATCAAATTGTAATCGAATTGTCGCACTTCCACTTCTGGAAAAGCTTTCTATATTTTTTATTTGTCCTACTTGTAATAACTGATTGCGTAAGGGTTGGGTAATGGTATTTTCTATTTCTCGAACGGCGGTATTAGGGTAGTTGAGTTGGACATTGATTTGGGGAATGGCAACATTGGGTAATAAGGAAATAGGAAGGATATTGAAAACTACAATTCCTAAAATGAGGAAGCCGAGAAAGCTCATTAGTACGGCTATGGGGCGCTTAATTAAGAATCTTAGCATGAAGGGCTGTGGGCTTTAGACGATGTACATTGGGCAGAAAAGAGGATGGGGCAGTAGGCAGTGGACCGTGGGCGGACAACTCGGTAATTTAAGATGAGTATTGTTACTTCAATTATTTTCATATTTCCAACTATTTCATTTTTAAAAAGGCCTACTGCCCAAAGCCTAGCGCCCCTCAACCTCAACCTCCGCATCATGAGCCAAATTAGCATTCCCCTCATAAATAACTAAATCCCCTGTTTCCAATCCTTCACTAATGGCAACCGATGTTTCGTTTTCATAAGCAACCGATACATAGTGCCACTTAGCCAAACCACTAGCTTCGTCATAAACAAAAACAACTTGCCGACCTGAGCGAAGCACCACCGCTTCTTTTGGAATCACTAATTGATTGGGAATACTTATCTCTATACTTACTCGCATATTCATCCCTTCATAGAGTTGACTAGCGCCATTGACTTTGGCTCTGAAGGTGACTAGTCCTTGTTCATTGACGACGGGGTTGATAGTCGTTACTTTAGCCGACATTATCTTATTTGGCAAGGCGATAGGACTCACCTTGACCACTTGTCCTTTTTTAATGCGTAAAGCTTCTTTTTCTAATAGATTAAACTCTACTTCAAAACTATTGGGGTCTATCAAGCGACAGAGGATTTCTCCTGCATTTACTTCTTGATGTTGTTTGAGTTGAAGATCGGCGACAATGCCTGCGAAGGGGGCGTAGATTTGTTTTTGGCGGAGTTCGTATTCTACTTTTTTGATGTTGTGTTGAGCACGGGTATAGCCGCTTTGGATTAGGATGTTTTCTAGTGCGCCTTTGCTTACTGAAGTATCTATGCCTGATGTTCCTCCTCCTAGCATAAGAAGATCATTTTTTTCGTATAGAGCTTTTTCTAGTTCTAATTGTCGTTCGGTCATTTGGAGTTTGAGTGCTTCGTTGTCGAGCTGAGCTATGAGCGTGTGGGCTTGGAGGTATTGGCCTTCCTGGATGGGGAGGGATAGTAGGCGGCCGCTTGTTCGGGTTTTTATTTCGGTTTGGCGTTGGGCTTGGAGTAGGCCTGAGGTTTGGGTTTGTAATGGGAAAGAGATTGGTTTTGAAGGTATAGTTTTAACTACAGCGGATTCAGCCTTTGCAGAATCTGAAGTCTCTTCACCTTTTTGATCTTTATTATTGACTACTTTCGTGAAATTTTCTTCTTCGCCCGGAGTAGTGCTTTTGATTAAGTCACAAGAATTAAATGATAATAAACTTATAAGTCCTAATATCCAATACCTTCGGGAATCATTCATAAAATAAAAATAGGGGATTTGAGATTAATAATTGTTATTGTTGTGTGAGAACTTACCTCTGCATCAGCAAACTATTTTTTATATTGAAAATAGCAATTGCCTTTTTGATTATGATGGCTGTTGTATAATAGGGTAAAGTTTTCAACCTTATCCCACATAGTGTGTTACGTGACATGGCAAAGATTATAATCAAAAAAACTATAAAATATCATAACGTAAAAAAGGGGAATTTTACTTTTTTTGGACTATATTTTGAATTTACATTTCTTATTTTCGTGACTGATTTTTATATCATTTCCACCTTATTTAAACCTCTAAAGTTTTATCATTTTAACTCAACTATCTTGTTAACTAAATTACTATCCCTTTTACTTTCGATTGTACTTCTATATGCATAAACAATAGGTATCAATTTCGTTGGCGAAAGGAAAATCCAGTAAAGTAGAAATAGTCATCATCTTCCATAGATTTTTTATTATTGAAGAAAAATATTTTCTCATTAGTAATGAAATAGGAATAAAATGAATAATCCTCTTTTTTAAATAATTGTTCTCCAATTATTTCCTCATCATTAAAAAAAATAATAGTAAATTTATTTATATTTTTTCCACTCCCCCAAGACTCTCGCACCTCTTCGATAGATGGTGCAACATTTACAATTCTTCCATAAATTTCATTTTTAGATGGAAGTTTAATTAGTGATTCATATTTTGAAGTAGTCCATATATATTCTGCTCGATCATTTAAACTAGGTGAATCAATCTCTCCTTTAATTAATCTGCTAAAAAAATTTGAATCTTTGTAGGGTTTAATCTCTTTTTCTATATAGTTTGATTTAACAAATAAACTATTCTTTAATTTTCCATTTGTATCGAATTGATATACTGTATGATCAATAGGAAAAGATACAAATAAATCTTCCTCTTGTGTTAATTGAATAGAAGGTACATATAAATAGGGTTCTACTCCATAAAACCCATTATTGTAAATTTTGGGAAAATTAACTAAAAACGTATCAACCTTAAATTGATTATCAGTCAATTCCATTTTAGCTATCGCAGGAAAATCTGTATAATCTGGTCTTTCTTCTGGAGGAATTACCATTAGAGGGAAAAAAAAATCATTATAGCTAGTCCTTATTGCTGGAGTATTCCTACTAATATTAGGAGCTGCATTATAATTATTCTCAGGCCACGAGTTCTTTTTTTCTATTCTTCTATCTTTTCCGATAAGATGAAATTCCCTAGTATTACCATTCCAAAAGAAAATAGATTTTAAGTCTGTAACAATTGGTGCTAAGGTAGTTTCATTAATATTTGAAATTGAATTAGGCCCTTCTTCTAGAATATCTATTTTTTCTATTGCTTTCTCTGTGGTTAATTCATAAATTGTTAAAGATTTATTCCTTTCTAAATCTGAGTCATTTAGAATCAATAGATACTCCTCTCCTAACTCATTCTTCTTATAGATTACATCTGAAAGTTCATGTGTAAAAGGTGAACTTGAAGCAAACCTTAATGTCTCTTCTTCAATTAAAAATGAATATTCAGTATTATCCTTGCTAATTGAATTATCCTCTTGGCAAGAATATACAGACATTAATGAAAGCAATAAGAATACATTTTGAAATTTAAACATACTATATATATGTATAAGATTATGCTAATTTTTATTCCTTGAAATTAGTGGCTTATTTTATCAAACTTCTACTGCTCAGTGGTTTAGTAATAAGGCATTTCATCTGCAATCAATGCAAATTGATTTATATACCAAATACCGAAAATCATCAAGCTTAACAGGAGCTAGAGAACCAATTTAAAAAATATTTGGGACTGCCTAGAAAAGACTTTATTGTCAGCAGACGTGCAAATTACATTTTGATTAAATGCAATTCTACTGCTAAATGAACACGTCAATTTTTCAATATATTATTCAATTTGAAACAATTAATTTTTCTTTTTATACAATAGACTTTATTTTGAAGTGTTTTGTAGAGCAGGTCAATTTTTATCTTTTCGTTAGCCGAGGTGAAGGATAGGTGAAAGAGAAAATATAGCTGCATACAAGATATTTCAGCATAAAGTCTAATACAACCCCAAATATTTAAACTAATATCAAAAAAAATAGCGTTACATTTTTTTGGTACTACAATATTAAATCAAAAAGCAAGGCCTATGGTCGCAAATATTGCGACTAATGCTAAAGTTTCAGTCCTATGCCTTTGTTGTCTAGAGTTTGTACGTTACCCTCAGGAACGAGCGTGTTATAAATTGAAGTAATTTCCTTTTCAGTATTTTCTGTAAAAGGTGAATCGTTGATTTTTGTTTATTTACTCAAAACTACACACTCGTGCCCCCTACACCTAATAGCATAAATCCAAGGCAATAACTTTTTTTCCAACAGCTCAGAAAAGAAAGCAACTGTCCTAACGGAAAAGATTTCGTACACCTAGATAGCACCGCTCTAAGCCTTTCTTCAAAAAGAGTTTACAAAAAAATAAATGGTTCAGTAAGACTAAGTATGGATGAGGCTATGCAATTAGCTTACTACTTTGATTGCGATTTGAGCCTTTTGATAAAAAGGACGATGGGTAGGGGCAATTGCAGATGTTTCAATCGCAAAATTCGCGACTGAAACTAAATCTTCGACTCAAACTTTGTTAAAGCAAAACATAATTATTATATTAATGATTCATTTAGAGAGCTAGCTACAGCTTATTAGCATGTAGTGTAATGTTACAAGCAAAACTAATTGGACCAGTAAATAGTAATATAGCTATGCTCAAAACTAAACCTTCTGCTTTCTATTTTGATCAATGTTATTTTTTCCAACAGCTTCAATTGTTGAGTAATTGTCCTTCTAAAAGATGTTTTGTAGAAGAACTCGCCGAAGTTTTACATCAATCCATTAAAAATATTTATAAAAAGTTGAATGGGACAGTTCGCCTTAGCTTGGAGGAAGCTGTAGAATTATGTTATTATTATGAAATAGCATTAGGAGATTTGATTACTCAAAATTCATCCAATGCTGAGAACTATTGATTCATTCTTAGGTCAAAAAAATTGCATGAGCTTTAGGAATTCATCAATGAAAAAATGATTTGCGTCAAGACCTCCAAATATCTTCTTTTTCTATATTAATAATTTTTACGGTACTAAGCGTAATAGGCCTATCCCTTATTTCCCAACTAGGCCTCCAATACCTCCCCTCCGCACAAGCTCCAAGCATTTCTGTCAATTATAGTTGGGTAGGCGCTTCCCCTGAAGTACTAGAACGAGAAGTTACGGCTCCTTTGGAAGCTGCCTTTAACCTCATCGAAGGGGTACAAAAAATCTATTCCGTTTCTAATAGTAATAGTGCCTACATTACCTTGGATATTCGTAAAGATGTGGACATGGACTTTATTCGCTTTGAAGTCGCTTCGCGCATTCGACAGTTGTATCCGCAATTACCTACGACGGTCACTTATCCACAAGTTTATGTTAACCAACCCGAAGAGCAAGAAAAGGAACGTCCCGTAATGATTTGGTCGTTAAATGGCGAAGACTTAGCTTCTGAACTTTTTCGTTATGCCTTGGAAGGATTATCTCCCAAATTAGCCATTATTGATGGCTTACAAAACATAGAGGTAAGTGGCGGCAATTTATTAGAATGGCGTATTGAGTACGACAAATATCTATTAGATAATATCGACATTTCGCTATTGCAAATTAAGCAAGCCTTACAAGAACATTTCGATACCAAGGCATTAGGTATCACCCAAGATAGCGATCAATCTTTTTACATCAATCTAAAAAACTGGTCAGCCAATGCCGATGAGTACTTACAAACCACACAATGGAAGAATATTGTTATACAAAAAAATGATCGGCGCATTATTCGTTTGGGTGATGTGGCACAAGTTAGTTTGCAAGAACGCCCCCCTACGCGACACTATCGCATCAATGGGTTGAATAGTGTTCGCTTATTGTTTTATGCAGAGGCTAATGTCAACTCTATTCATTTAGCGAAAGCGATAAAAAAAAGCATCCTAGAAAGCAGTCAACAGTTACCCCCTACTTACCAATTGTTCTTAGAAGATGACGCTACGGAATACTTAGAAGTAGAATTAGAAAAAATCAAAAATCGGTCTTTACTCTCCCTAGGTATTTTGTTGTTGTTTGTCTTGTTGATTTATAGAAGTGTTCGGCAATTATTAGTCATTGCATTTGCGCTTGTAGCCAACTTGGGTATTGCTTCTATTTTCTATTATTTATTGGAAGTGGAATTGCATTTATATGCGTTAGCTGGTATTACCGTATCGCTAGGTATTATCATTGACAATGCTTTGGTCATGGCTCACCATCTGCGTACGCAAGGTAATCTGAAAGTTTTTCCTGCACTATTGGCAGCTACGCTTACTACTATTTCTGCTTTGATTCTAATTTACTTTCTGCCCGACCTTTGGCGTAGCAATTTGCTCAATTTTGCAAAGGTTATTATTATTAATTTAGGCGTATCGCTTTTAGTAGCGCTGCTGCTTATTCCAGCTCTCTTGCGGTACACGGTACATGATACACAGTACACGGAAACAAAAATTCCAAATCACAAAGCCAAACGCCTCATAGCAAAATTCAATCAAGCTTACGCCAAATTACTTTCCTTCCTTTTACACTTTCGCAAAACAACAATCCTCTTAGTCATACTAGCCTTCGGACTCCCCGTTTTTTGGCTACCCAATAAAGTACAAGACTGGAATTGGTATAATACAACATTGGGCAATGATTGGTATGTAGAAGAAGTAAAGCCTTGGGTGAACCGAATATTTGGCGGAAGCCTACGACTCTTTGTATGGTATGTATATGAAGGAAGTGGCTACCGACAAAAGTACGAAACCATTCTCAATGTAGAAGCCAGTATGCCACAAGGCGCGACGCTGCAACAGATGAATGAGATATATGAGCAAATTGAAAATTACCTACTTCAGTTTCCAAGGGAGATTAAAAAATTTACCACCAGTGTGAGTAGCGGACAACACGGGCGTACACAAGTTTTTTTTAATGAAGGCTACGATGTGAGTTTTCCGTATGTGTTGCGCTCGCGCATGATAGCACGCTCTGTCAATATGGGGGGCGTGCAATGGAACATCTATGGAGTAGGAGAAGGCTTTAACAATAGCTCGGGAAGTACACCGTCTTATCGCTTAGTCATGTATGGTTACAATAAAGAAGCGTTGAAAAAGCAAGCTGATATTTTTGCAGACAAACTCGACAACCACCCACGTATCAAAACCGTCAATACGGAAGCTAACATCAACTGGTGGCAAAAGGACCGCTACGAATATGAAATGGCTTTAGATAAGCAACGAATGGCCGAGCAGCAAATTCCACCCAATGCGCTTACGCCCCTATTCGCAGCTTTTAATCTTGATGTGAATCCTGACTTTTATACGCCACGTGGGACTAGTGTTCGCTTGATTGATAATCGATTGCACCCTAATGAGCGAACTCGCGCCACCAATGATTTATGGCGATTACAAAATGAACAGTTTGCCATTGATTCCTTCCAGATCAAACTAGATGAACTAGGCACTTTTGAAAAGAAAAAAGTAGCATCCTCCATTCACAAAGAAAATCAACAGTACCTCCGAATGCTCGAGTGGGAATATACAGGCTCTCCTCGATTTGGTAATAAATATTTGGAAGAAGTAAGTGATGAGATGGAAAAGCTATTACCGATGGGTTATACTTTTGAGCGTCAGAGTTTTTCCTTTTTTAATAAAGACCAGCAGTTGCAGTACGCCTTATTTGGATTAGTGATAGGCTTGATCTTTTTTATTTGTGCTATTATGTTTGAGTCCTTGCGACAAGCCTTTGCGATTATACTTTTGATTCCGACTTCGTTTATTGGTATCTTTTTGACCTTCTACTGGTTTGATTTGAGTTTTGATCAGGGGGGCTACACTAGCTTTGTTTTGTTGAGCGGCTTGGTAGTGAATAGCATGATTTTGATTATTAATGATTATAATGGCTTTCGCCAAACGTTTCCGCGACGAGCCGCGCTTTCACTTTACCTCAAAGCTTTTAATCATAAAATTGTTCCGATACTATTGACGATACTTTCTACGGCGTTGGGCTTGCTGCCTTTTTTATTAGCGGGTGATCAGGAAGTCTTTTGGTTTGCACTGGCGGCAGGGGCGATTGGGGGCTTGGTGTTTTCTTTGGTGGTGATTTTTATATTTATTCCGTTGTTTGTGATAAAATTAAAAAAGTAAACTTTAGATTTTTTCTTTCCTTCAAAATATCATTTTAAATAAACGTAAGTCTTTTCTTTTCCACCAACTGACCAATAAGAAACTTATGAATTATAGAATTAAGATAAGTCTGATAAGGAATTCAAGCCTCAGCAGCAAGTAATTTGATCTGTTGTAAATGCCTTTCCACCATGGAGAAGTGTGTACTATTATTTTCAATGTTGGAAAAATGATGGCACTCTCCAAAGGTTGAATGAGGGATTAAACCAAAAAGAACGTATTCGCCAAGGTAAAGAACCGACACCAAGCATGATAAG
>JAKVCU010000104.1 GCA_022448955.1 Saprospiraceae bacterium | reverse complement strand
GGGGTGTTCATAAAAGAAAAATTGTTGGGGAGCTAATAAACTATCGTTAATGAATAATTCATGGATTTGACTCATACACATCAAAAGAGAATCCGGAGTGCTTTTGCTATCACCATCGCTGATATTTACAATACCTCTTAAAGTGGGTCCTGTTTCTTTTGCTGGAGTAAGGTTTGGGCAAAGTACGTCTATTAGCTTGTCGTGATTACTTGGGTTATAGGGTAAAAAAAGTTCTAGATAGCCATTACTGATATACTTAGAAGGAATACTTGCCTGACCACTTCTTTGTTTTTCTCCTCTTACATCATCGTACATTAAGTTATTTAGTTTGGCGGCACTTTCATAATCAGGGAAAAAACCATGTGTTACAAAGGTAACCGAACTCAATATCATAGATAAAATAATATATGGTACTAACAAAGCGCCTACCCAACGGCCGAATTTATTGTCTACTAGGTTGTAATACATAGGGCGATAAAATACACAGAGGGTAATCCATCCAAATAGGCGATAAATCGGATAGTAAAATTTGGAAAACCACTTGATACGTTTAATGCGTCCAAGTGTGACAAAATCAGCAAAATAAATTAGACCAGCAATGAGAAGGAAAATCTTTAAGCCATTAACAATAGGATTTTCTTTTAGCTCTAACCAATTTGTGAAAACATCTATCAAGGCAAGTAAGCCAATAAATAATCCAAAGGAAAGCACCATGAATATAACTAAAAAGGTAAATGCAAATATAATGCTACAAACCTTTTCTAGTCGTTCAATGTAGCGATCGAAGCTACCAATTCGCTTCCTAAGGAAACGGTCAAAATTAGGTGCAAATCGAAAGTATTCAAAGTCGATGTCATCTGAAACATATCGGAGTCCAACAGTACTAATCCATAAGCCACGAAATAAAACATGTATGAGCAGATTAAAAAATAGGGCAAACCAAGCTGCAATGAGTATAGAATAAGGAAGTAGTAATAAATTGTAGCGGGTAGAGTCTTCTGCTAAGTGGGAAATTTTATTCCCAAGTTCCATAAGAGGATCGTAAGAACCCATCAATAAGAAAATAGCAAATCCTGAAATTAATAGTTCTAGTTGCCAACTTTCTTGTTGTAGCCTTTCGAGCCATTTAGTTAATTTGGAGTTTGATCGCTTATCCATTCATGGTTTTGTTTTGGATGGAGGAAAGATAGTAAAAGCTCCTAATATTTTCAGTATATTCGCCCCATTCTTGAAAGCGAAAAAATGATTTTATGTCCGTAAATAAAGAGGTAAAAAGAATCACTACGCATGTGCTACAGGCAATGAAGGCCAAGGGTGAAAAAATTAGTATGCTGACGGCTTATGATTATTCTATGGCGCGTATTATTGATGAAGCAGGAGTTGATGTGATATTAGTTGGTGATTCAGCTTCCAATGTAATGGCAGGTCATGAAACAACACTACCTATTACACTGGATCAGATGATTTATCATGCATCTTCTGTTATTAGAGCTGTAAAAAGAGCATTAGTGGTAGTGGATTTACCTTTTGGTTCTTATCAAGGTAATTCTAAGTTAGCCTTAGAATCAGCTATTCGCATTATGAAAGAGTCAGGGGCCCATGCCGTTAAATTAGAAGGTGGTGCAGAAGTCGTAGAATCTATTAAGAGGATACTTTCGGCAGGCGTACCCGTGATGGGGCATTTGGGTTTAACCCCGCAGTCTATTTATAAGTTTGGTACTTATACTGTGAGAGCAAAAGAGGAGGCAGAGGCACAAAAACTGCGTGAAGATGCGTTATTATTGCAAGAGATTGGTTGTTTCAGCATGGTACTAGAGAAAATTCCTGCAAATTTGGCCAAAGCGGTTTCAGAGAGTTTGTATATTCCAACTATTGGTATTGGAGCAGGTGCTGATGCGGATGGTCAAGTATTGGTAATTCATGATTTATTAGGCTTGACCAAAGATTTTCAACCTCGTTTCTTAAGACGATATATGGACTTGTTCGAAGGTATTAAAGGAGCTGTTGGGCAATATATAAAAGATGTGAAGACAACAGATTTTCCGAACGAAAAAGAACAATATTAAGAACCGTTATGGGAAGTTTAAACGGTCGTTTAAACTTAAAATGATTTCTTATGAGAAAGATTGTACGTCTGGTCGTACTAAGTAGTGCTGTGATTGCACTGATTTTTGGCTTATTAGCTTACAACAATTTTATTCTTGCTAACCAAGTGCCTGCATTAGATGATTATTGGATTGAAATTCCAACCAATTCTTCTTTTGACGAAGTAGTCGATTTGCTGAAAAGCAAAGGTGTGGTTACCAATGAAACTTCCTTTCGATGGCTAGCTGATTATATGGAATACAAACGAGACCCTATGCGATCAGGGCGCTATCAGTTAAAAGAAGGTTGGTCTGCTATTCAGCTTATTCGTCATTTAAGAGGCGGGAAGCAAAGTACGATGAGAGTAGTCTTGAATAGTGCGCGAATGTTAGATGATATAGCCGGAAAATCTGCGAAATTCCTCGAAATGGATTCCTCTGATATCATGGGAGTACTGAATGACAAAGACTATATCCGTGGATTGGGTTACTCTCCAGAAACGCTAATGAGTATTTTTATTCCTAACTCTTACGATGTGTACTGGAATTCTTCGCCTACACAGTTTATCGAACGAATGAAAAAAGAACACGATCGTTTTTGGGATAAGGATGATCGCCGCCAAAAAGCAAAGGCATTAAATTTAAGTCCTGAAGAAGTCTATACTTTGGCTTCCATTGTTGAGCGAGAAACCACCAAGAATGACGAAAAGAGACGCATGGCAGGGGTGTATCTTAATCGTTTAAGAAAAGGAATGCTACTACAAGCTGATCCAACTGCGGTATTTGCGAGGAAAGATTTTGCCGCAAGGCGAGTAACAGACTATCATACCAAGTTTGATTCACCCTATAATACCTACATGTACAAAGGTCTTCCTCCTGGGCCTATCAGTATGGCTTCTATTGCAAGTATCGATGCTGTTTTGAATGGTGAAAAACACGATTATGTCTATTTTTGTGCAAAAGGAGATGGTACAGGTTATCACAATTTTGCGAAAAGCTTAGCTCAGCACAATCGCAATGCTGCTACCTATCGTGCAAATCTGCGCAGGCGTGGGTTGAGGTGATTTTGTGAGTGTCGGACTTTGTGAGCAGTTAATGGGGCTAGGATGATATACGTTCACAAGTTCACAGCCTAAGGTATTTGACCATAAGCTGAGCAGTTCTTTGAGAAGCGCCGGAATTCCCCAGTTTTGAACGAAGTTCTTGGTAGCCTTCTTGGATGATTTTTTGGTGATTTTCATCCAATAATAATTTTAATTCTTTTACCAGGTTTGAGGTATTGAGTTCATTTTGGATAAGTTCTTTCACTAAAGGGCGATCTAGGATAAGATTGACCAAAGAGATGTATTGGATATTGACTAATCGTTTGGCAATTTGATAGGATATAGGATTGCCTTTATAGCATACGACTTCAGGGACTCCAAAAAGTGCTGTTTCTAAAGTAGCTGTACCGGAGGTAACTAAAGCCGCGGAAGATTCCTCTAGTAAGTCATAGGTTTTGTTTTGAATGACTTTTACTTCCTTGGCCGCCGGATATTGATTAAGAATAGACTGATAGTAATCTAATGGTATAGAAGGTGCTCCGGCCAAGACAAACTGGTGGTTTGGGAAGTGCGGAACGACCATGAGCATCTCTGAAAGCATTTTGGCAATTTCTTGCCTTCTACTACCTGGAAGTAAGGAGATAATAGGTCGATCATCCAGTCCATTATTTTGGCGAAAGCCAGTATTTACAGCTCTATTTTCCACAACATCTAATAATGGATGACCCACAAAATCTACCTCATAATTGTACTTGTCGTAAAATGGTTTTTCAAAAGGTAAGATGACAAACATCTGGTCTACATTTGCCTTTATACCATGCACCCTTTTGCTGTTCCATGCCCAAATTTGTGGAGAGATGTAATAGTAGACTTTTATACCTTGTTGTTTTGCCCATTTGGCTATTCTTAGGTTAAAACCTGGGTAATCAATCAATACTAAAGCATCTGGTTGATAAGCTAAGATATCCTCTTTGCAAAACTTGATATTGCCTAAAATAGTACGAATATTGCTAACGACTTCTACAAATCCCATAAAGGCCAAATCGCGGTAATGCTTGACTAATTCACCACCAGCAGCTTCCATCAAATCACCTCCCC
Source organism: Saprospiraceae bacterium (assembly GCA_022448955.1). Classification (GTDB taxonomy): domain Bacteria; phylum Bacteroidota; class Bacteroidia; order Chitinophagales; family Saprospiraceae; genus JALEHC01. The sequence continues at coordinate 25,955 of JAKVCU010000104.1, read as the reverse complement.
AAATGCGGAAATGGGCCGTATGATCTTCCTTTTTTAGAGCCTTCAACAAATTAGAGCCATGCAAATCACCTGAAGCTTCTCCAGCAATCACGTAGTATTTCATAATCTTATCTTATGTAAAACTTTACAGGATATACGAGCCAAAATAAAATAACCAAAGCACGATATAGATGGCTGTGGGTATGACCAAACCTCGCATAGTATCCGTATATTTTCTTCTTTGATAGATATTAAAAGGGATGAGGTTTAAACAGATGGACATCACCATAAGTGTTCGTTGGCGAAAAGTAGGCGAGAAACCCGTCCGTCTTAAAAGCCCAATCCCTTCCAAGTAGTCATAGATTTCGAGTAAAATGGCGTATCCTACAAATGGAAGAACAAGGCCAACGCCAATTCCAATCCATATTGAATTTTTATTGAGCATATTTTTGTTTTTGCGGGAGCAAATATAGTGAAGGGAATTGCCTTTTGGAAAAAATAGGAACGAAAGCTTTGTTCGACCTTCGTTCCTAAAGCCTTCTTAGGGCGTAGGCACCGTTTCAATGTCACTGAGCATTGGGATTGCTTTGTAATTTGTTAAATCATGCATGGAGGGCACAACGGAGATATAGCCATTGTCTAATGCCCATACATCTGTGTCATGGCCCTCATCTTTGTTGACAAATTTACCTGTTAGCCAGTAATACTTTTGGCCGTGTGGATCTAGTTTTTCTTCAAACTCTTCTACCCATCTTGCATTTGCCTGTCGGCAAACTTTCATGCCTTTGATCTCTTCGAAAGGAATATTTGGGATATTTACATTCAATAAATTACCATCACCAATTCCTTTATCGAGAACGTATTCCATCAATTGCTTGATATAAGGCTTTGCTTGTTCAAAATCTGCATGATAAGAAAAATCTAATAAAGAAAAACCAATGGATGGAATACCCTCCAATGAAGCTTCCATAGCTGCAGATAGTGTACCAGAATAGATAATATTAATAGAAGAATTTGAACCATGATTGATACCTGATACACATAAATCCACTTCACGATCCTTCAGCAAAACATTCTTTGCCAATTTGACACAATCTACAGGTGTGCCAGAGCATTCATAAGCGGGGATATCAGGACCAAAAATTTTAGATTCTTTTAAGCGAAGAGGATGATGGATGGTGATGGCATGGCCCATTCCTGATTGCGGAGAGTCGGGAGCAACGACTACTACTTCGCCGATCTGCCGAGCAACATCTATCAGGTTTTTAATACCGGGAGCGGTGATTCCATCGTCGTTAGTGACTAATATTAAAGGTTTTTTCATGGATATATATTGAGAATTTATCTTTAAAACTCGTTAAGTAGTTAGGCTAGAACCTGTCAGCCTAGGGCTGAATTTTATGATACAAGCCATTTTGACTAGCTGCCTATTGGATCAAAGTTAGGTATGAAGTAGAAATAAAGTGTACAGGATTAGCATTTATTATTGAAATAGTTGTCTGATTTATTTTTTACTGGATACTCAGCTATAATGACACTGTTTTTACGAACTACTAAACCCTTTTATTGTTAAGATGTTTTGAATTAGTTAAATTGTAACTTGCTTTCAGCTAGTCTAAGTAAAAAGGAAATACATGAAATACTTTGGTAAAAAAGGTGTTCTTCTCATCAATCTTGGAACGCCTGATAGTCCTTCTCGTGGAGCTGTTTATCGCTATTTAAAAGAATTTTTATTAGATCGACGTGTCATTGATTACAATTGGTTTGCTCGTAACTTATTGGTAAGAGGTATTATCGCTCCATTTCGTTCTGGAAGTTCAGCAAAATTATATAAACGTCTATGGACAGCAGAAGGTTCCCCATTAAAAGTTTATGGTGAAAGAGTAGCAGAAGGTGTGAAGGAACATTTAGGGGATGATTATGTGGTGGAGCTAGCTATGCGTTATCAAAGCCCCTCTATTCAATCTGCTATTGATCGTTTGATGGAGCAACAAGTAGGGGAGATTATTATATTCCCGATGTTTCCACAATATGCTTCAGCCACTACAGGCTCTGTACATGATGAGGTAATGCGCATTTTGCGAAAGCAAGAAAACATTCCAAATGTACGCATGATCAATTCTTATTATGATTATGAGCCGATGATTGATATTTTTGCAGATAATGCAAGACAATTTGACTTAGATCATTACGACCATATCATCTTTAGTTATCATGGTCTTCCGCAAAGACAATTGCGCAAAGCAGATGATTGCAATCATTGTACAAAAGTGGATAACTGTTGTGGAAATATTTCTATCGTCAATCAATTTTGTTATTCGGCTCAGTGTAATGCAACTACCAGAGCTATTGTCGCAAAATTAGGGTTGAAGGAAGGTAGTTATACCACAGCTTTCCAAAGCCGCTTAGGACCAGAAGAGTGGGCAAAGCCATATACCAGTAAAATTATCGAAGAACAAGCAGAACATGGTGCAAAACGCTTATTGGTGTTTAGTCCGGCTTTCGTTGCCGATTGTTTAGAGACTATCATCGAAATTAGCTTTGAATACCAAGAAGAATTTGAAGAGATGGGGGGAGAAAAGGTAGATTTGGTACCTAGTCTGAATGATGATCCGAGATGGATAAAAGTTGTTGCAGATTTAGTCCGCGGTGAAGTCGTTCCAGTCTAGAATATTTATCTATGCAAAAATATAGAAACCTTATTACGCTGTAATTTAAGTGTATTAAAATTTTGAATCAGCTGATTTTTGAAGAGCAATAGGTGCGGCCGAGACTAATAGCCATAGTTGTTTAGGCGAGTGCGCAACGCAGAGCGGAGTAAAAATACGCCTTCAAAATACTAATTAATTGAGGTTACAGTGTACTTGCTTTAGTGGCAAACCTTACTTAGTACTCTTCGTACCAATTTCTTTTTATGTTTACCTTTTTACAAAAAAATATCCTCAACAAGGCGTTTAATTTGTCTGCGGAAATGGGTGGATACTTCCTCTTCTCCAAGTGCTATACGAACCACAGCAACAAAAGTAAATGAGAAGCTTATTATCTAAGTAGTTACTTCTTGGCACCAACACTTTTTAATGTACATCTAGAATGTCTTTCGCTTATTGAAATTTACGTACTTTAGCAACCTAAAATGGAGTTGTTTTGAGTATAAGTTTTAATGAGTTAAAGAGTGATTTTAAAAAGAAGAATTACCAAGCTGTTTATTTTTTGCACGGTTTGGAGAACTACTTCATTGATGAAATTACACAAATCATCGAAAAAAATGTATTAAGCGAAAGTGAGAAAGCATTTAACCAAACCATTCTGTATGGAAAAGAAGTGGATCACTTAGCAGTAGTCGATAGTGCACGAAGATATCCGATGATGGCATCTCATCAAGTGGTTATTATTAAGGAAGCACAGGAGATGAAATCTTTAAAAGAACTCAAAACTTATATTGAAAAGCCATTAGATAGTACCATCCTTGCCATTTGCTACAAGCACAAAAAATTTAATTTCAACTCTGCTTTTGGAAAGGCCTTAAAAGCAAATGCAGTAGTATTTCATTCGAAGCCTTTATACGACAATCAAATACCTGATTGGATTCAATCCTGGCTAAAGGTACGAAAATTGAGTATTTCGCCCGAAGCAGCTGTCCTTTTGGGTGAATATCTGGGTACGGAACTTTCTAAGCTGAATAATGAGTTAGAAAAACTCGCTTTAAATTTGCCGCAAGGCACAGAAGTTACCGCTAAGTTAATCGAAGAAAATATTGGTATTAGTAAAGATTACAACGTTTTTGAACTGCAAAGAGCTTTAGGACAGAGAGACATCCTAAAAGCCAATCGAATCGTTCGATACTTTGCCTCTAATCCAAAAAAGAATCCTTTACCAGTCGTCATTGGCTCTTTGTACAATTATTTTAGCAAGATTTACATGTATCACTACGCTAAAAATTTGCCGGAAAAGGAATTACTCAGTATCTTGCAATTACGATCTGCTTACTTTCTGAAAGAATATCGGGCCTCCGCTCGGTTTTACAATATCAATCGCATCAAAAAAGCCATTTCTACCCTTCGTGCTTTTGATCTCAAGTCAAAAGGTGTCGAGTATAATAATACAGGTAAACCAGATGGTGAGCTGCTTAAGGAGATGGTTTGGCATTTATTACATTAGAAATACTTTGTCAATATCTTCTTGGGTTATTAAAAAATATTGTGAAGAAAATGAAATAAAAACGCATCCGGAATAGTTTTAATATCACTTACATTCTCCAATCCAATAACACCCCCTCTGAAATTGAACACCCAAGTCAGGTAAATATCCCTACTATCTATGATTAAATAGAGCAGTAGGCATTTACAATTTACTAATTAAACTAATTTGTATAATGCAGAAGTTTTTACATTTTTGGGGGATTTTACTTTTTACGTCCATCTCACTAAATGCCCAACAGCCTTTTGAAATTAATACCGCCGCTAGTCCTGATTTAAATCCAGAAAGTATAGTTGAAGATCTATGCTTTGGTCCAGGAATTGAAGTAATTGATGTAGGATTTGCAGGCGTGGATGAATCTGTTGGTGTATTTTATGGCGCACAAAATTTTGTGGGTATTGATTCTGGCTTTTTAATGACGACAGGTTTATCAGTATCTACCTTGGGTGGTCTACAAACAGGGGCAGATCGGCCTTCTAATTTTGTAGCCTCCGTTAATAACTCTAGTGCCGCTTTTTACCCGGGTCTTAATAATTTGGCCAATAGTAATATTATAGAGGATGTGGCAGTTTATACGATTACATTCGTTCCTACACAGGATAGTATCCTATTCAGATATGTATTCGCCTCAGAGGAGTATCCCAATTTTGTATGCAGTCCCTTTAATGATGTTTTTGGCTTCTTTTTAACTGGGCCTGCATTAAATGGGAATATTCAAACCACTAATTTGGCCACTATTCCAGGAGGAACACTACCCGTTTCTATTAATAGTGTGAATGCTGGAAGTGAGGGTAATCACTTTAGTGTTTTACCAGAATTTTGTGAAGGTGATTTGGGATCTTTAGAGAATGATGATTTTTTTGTTTCGACATCCGGTTTTCCTGTTTATAATGGATATACTACGGTTTTTGAAGCCCGCGCACTCGTGCAACCTTGCCAAGTTTATACCATGGAGTTGGTTATTGCTGATATTGGGGATGCACTTTTTGATTCAGCTATTTTTTTTGAAGCCAATAGTTTTTGCTCTTTTGGGAATGATGCATTGATTAGTTCAAACATCAATGAAGATAGTCCGATACTAATGGAAGGTTGTGTGCAAGAACCCCTCGTATTTGATTTATCTAATATCGGAGCTGATGCTTATCCGATTGCCTATCGAGTAGAGGGTGATGCTCATGCAGGCGAAGATTATGAAGGCGGTGTTATCGCTGGTTTTATTAATGAGCCTACGGAAAATTTCGAAATTCCGATCCAAACGATTGATGATGGTATTACGGAAGGCGCGGAGCTGGTTAGAGTAGTTTTCCAATCTACGGATTGTTTTGCGGATACGACAGCCTTATACATCATTGATGGTTTATCATTATTAGGGCCCACTTTCGTAAACTGCTCTTCTGATGGTATAGCACTAAGTTTAGGGTATCCCAATCTAGGTTTGAATCCCCCCACAGATGAAGAGATTCAAGATTGGATTGATAACCTTAACTATGTATGGTCAACAGGCGAAACGACACCTACTATTACCATAAGTCCTACGCAAACGACTACTTATACGGTAACGTATGGCAATGCTCTAAATGCGTGTTCGGATGAGCTAACGGTTACGGTAGGGTCTGCTACCTCCACAATTGAAGAGGATATTTGTTTTAACGAACCTGGAATTGTAGTGAATGGTACGCTTTATAATCTTGAAAACCTATCTGGTACAGAAATACTACAAGGAGCAGCGACAGGAGGCTGTGACTCTATTGTACACATTGATTTGACACCCTCTGCTCAGGGCATTCTGCAAGCACAACTTTGCGATAATGAATCTATTGTGATAAATGGAACCACCTATGATCGTTCTAATGATGAAGGATATGAAATTCTTGCAGGAGCAGCTGTAAATGGCTGTGATTCTATCGTAGAAGTATCCATTGACTTTTATCCACGTCAAACTTCTTACTTCGCAAACGAGATCACTGAAGGGGTAGCCTACCAATTTGGAGGACAGAACTTTACAGCAACAGGTATTTATGAAGTAGCATTCACTGATCAAAATGGCTGTGACTCGATTGTTACATTGGATCTTTTGGTGGAAATGATCACAACTACTATACGTGATTCTATTGTCTTGAATGATCCCCTTGAGTATTGTTTTGATACAACTATTTTCCAAGAAGTAGTAAGTGTAGAGAATATTTGTGAACAACAAGGTGGTAATGAAACGAGTTTCTCCTTTGATGAAGACAGCTATTGCTTAACCTATACAGGCTTGACAGTTGGTGTAGACTCTGCATGTTATGTGCTCTGTGATGCCTTTGGGGTTTGTGATACAACTAATTTTATTATTTCCACGTTCACTAATTTATTAGATGCTGTAGATGATTATGATTCGACTGTATTTGATCAGAGTATAAGCGTTAATGTATTGGCAAATGATTGGATATCTTCCACCATTTTGACAGATGTTTATATCGTGGACCAAGCGAGTTTGGGTACAGCAACTTTAAATGCTGATTATACTATTACCTATGATCCTAATCTAACTGCATGTGAGGAAAATGATCAGTTTTCTTATGCTATTTGTAACGAAATCGGCTGTGATACAGCTACTGTATTTTTATTTTTAGAAAGTATAGAAGATGTTTGTGATGCAGTTTGGCCAGGGGATGTTGTGCCTGATGGAGAAGTTAATCAAGCTGATTTCTGGGCGGTAGGCTTAGGCTTTAATCAAGGACCTGGTCCAATTCGTCCGAACGCCTCTTTAGAATGGTTCGCTCAAACTGCCATCAATTGGTCCACTAGTATCACATTTATTGAATTATTCAATGCCAAACATGCAGATACCAATGGGGATGGCCATTTGAATAATGGGGACTACGAAGCAATCGAGTTGAATTTTGGCTTAGAGCATGGGTTCTCTACTAATCAATACAACTTCCCACAGCGTGCTATACCACAGCAATTGAGTGAAGCGAAATCTGAAGGTGCTAATTGGTATAGTGTAGAGTTAAGTCTAGGTAAAACAAATCAAGCCATTGATGATTTCTATGGTTTATATTTCCAAGTAGATTTTGATCAATATGTGATTGATCCAAATAGCATTTACATGGATTGGGAAGGTGGATGGACTGGTAATTTGGACGATGAGCTCGATGATTTACAAAAGTACATTCCCAGCGACGCAAAACTTCATATTGTGAGTGTCAGAAATAATCAAATGCCTATTGCCGGAGGAGGTAAGGTCGGTCAGCTTTATTTCCGTTTGCTTGACGCAAACGCAACTCAATTGGAGTTAAATTTCACGGAAGTGAGTATGGTCAACCACCAAGGCCAAATTTTCAATTTGAGTGATATGAATATCCACCAACCAATATTAGTTTTGGATACAGATTTGGATATTTTAGAAAGTGAAGTTGTCTTGTTCCCGAATCCTGCTAAAGATATTTTGAATGTCAGTTTACCACATGATTTAGGTCAATATAAGGTAAAAGTCTACAATTTGACAGCTAAGGTTTTGATCGAAAAAAATGGAACAGATCAGCAAATTCATCTTTCTACAAATCATTTACCATCAGGTATTTATCTATTAAGTATTCAAACAGAAAAAGGAACGATGAACAAAAAGTTTTCTATCCAATAGGAAATTAAATTTAAAAAAACGTAATGAATTAGTTGGATTTTTAAAAACATTGCATTTATCTTTAAGGAAAATTAAATCAGAATGAATTTATTTCTTAACAATTGGTGGTGGCACAATCAGTCGAACAATCGGGTGAGGTGACACGCTATTGAGTTAAGTTTAAAAATATAGAAAAGCGGCTTGTCGGTTCACCCGGCAAGCCGTTTTTTGTTTTGGTACTCTTTAAAAATTTAACTGCTACATTTTCATAAATATGCAAACGCTTACAAAAACAAAATTACGAGTCATTTCTAAAAGGTATTTAGCGGATACTTTCACACCAGTGACGCTCTATCTGAAGGTTCGCGATCATTTTACGCAGCCCGTTTTACTAGAAAGTAATGATTCGCGAAGTCGTGAAAACTGTTTTTCTTTTATCGGTTTGGATGCTATTGCTACTTTTCAAGTGCAGAATCGTGTCATCAAGCAAATCAATGTAGAAGGGCAGGTTAATACAACACAAGTAACCAATGTTCAAGATGTTCCCAATGCTTTAAAAGAGTTTACAGCTTCTTTTGAAATGGATCATCCGGGTTTATACCCCGGCTTTAATGGCTTCTTTGGGCATACCAGCTTTGATGCGGTTCAATATTTTGATACGCTAGAATTTGATGCTGCCAAAAGAAGATTTGATATTCCTGATATCCATTATTCGCTTTATCGATTTGTCATTGCCTTCAATCACTTTAAAGAAGAAATCTATGTGATTGAAAATATTCCAAATGGCGAAGATTCAAGATTGGAAGAGGTAGAACGATTGATGAATAGCCAAAAATTGGCTATTCATGATTTCGAATTAGTAGGAGGGGAGCAGAGCAACTTGACAGATGAAGAATTTAAGGAACTAGTAAGTATCGGTAAGAAGCATTGCCAATTAGGGGATGTTTTCCAAATTGTGTTTAGCCGCCAATTTCAGCAGGAATTTCGAGGAGATGATTTTAATGTTTATCGAGTATTAAGATCTATCAACCCTTCTCCATACCTATTCTATTTTGATTGTGGAAGTTATAAGATATTTGGTTCTTCTCCAGAAGCCCAGATGGTGATCAAGAATGGCCAAGCGCGCGTGAATCCAATTGCGGGAACTTACCGTCGTACAGGAAATGATGCCGAGGATGCGGAAAAGGCAAAAGAATTGGCCCAAGATCCAAAGGAGAATGCAGAGCATATCATGTTAGTGGATTTGGCAAGGAATGATTTGGGGCGTCATGCCAAGAATGTAACTGTACGTGAATTAAAAGATATCCAGTTCTTTAGCCATGTTATTCACTTGGTTTCAACGGTAACAGGTGATCTAACTGGTAATACCAATCCTATTCAGGTTTTTGGTGATACTTTCCCTGCGGGAACTTTATCAGGTGCGCCAAAGTATAAGGCCATTGAATTGATCAATCAATATGAAAATCAAAATCGTGCTTTTTATGGAGGTGCAATTGGTTTTATTGATTTCAATGGCGAAATGAATCAAGCGATCGTTATTCGCTCATTTATGAGCATGGACAATAAGCTATTTTATCAGGCCGGAGCCGGAATCGTGACAGCAAGTGTAGAAGAGAATGAATTACAAGAAGTCAACAACAAATTAGGAGCGCTCAAAAAAGCGCTTATTGAAGCTCAAAGTTTGTAATTGCTTACAAGGCCACTTTGAGCTTTTTTCTTTTTAAAATCCAAGAAAATCGAAATATGAACATCCTAGTTTTAGATAATTACGATTCATTTACCTTTAACCTAGTACAATATATCCAAGAAATTCTAGGTACAGCGGTAGATGTTTTTCGCAATGATGCGATCAGCTTAGACGAAGTCGAGGCTTATGATGTCATTGTCCTTTCTCCTGGTCCAGGTATCCCATCAGAGGCAGGTATTATGCCAGAACTTATCCAGCGTTTTGCACCAAGCAAAACCATCCTAGGTGTATGTCTAGGCCATCAAGCGATCGGTGAAGCCTTTGGGGCAAAAATTGAAAACCTTAAAACCGTTTTTCACGGTGTGGAAACGCCAATTGCCACTACTGATGTAGATGAACCCATGTTTGAAGGCTTACCACAACCTTTCCAAGCAGGGCGTTATCACTCTTGGGTGGTACGTGAAGATACCCTTCCTGCTGATTTGCTCGTTACTGCTAGAGATACGGCGGGAGCGATTATGGCCATTAAGCATAAAATCTACAACGTAAGAGGGGTACAGTTTCACCCAGAGTCGATTATGACAACGGAAGGAAAACAAATGCTTAGGAATTTCTTTGTTCATTATGCAGGTGTACCTACATCTGACTTAGTTTTAGCGGAAGCCTAAATAGAGCGTCATGAAAAAAATACTAAGTCGGTTATTTGAACATGAAAAATTGAGTAGAGCAGAAGCGAAAGAGGTCTTGATCAAGATTGCCAAAGGGGAATATAATCATGTACAGATTTCGAGTTTTGCCACTGTATACAATATGCGTCCTATTAGCATTGCGGAATTGCAGGGCTTTAGGGATGCATTACTTGAACTGTGTGTACCATTTGATTTAAATGGTATAGAAACAATGGATATTGTTGGTACAGGTGGAGACGGAAAGAATACCTTTAATATCAGTACAACTTCTGCTATTGTGGTGGCGGGTGCTGGTTACAAAGTAACCAAGCATGGCAGTTATGGGGTGTCTTCTTCTGTTGGCTCCTCTAATGTATTGATGGCATTAGGTTATGAGTTTACGAATGATACTGATATTTTAAAACGCCAGTTAGATACTGCAAATATTTGCTTTTTGCATGCGCCATTGTTTCATCCAGCATTAAAGGAGGTTGTTCCAGTACGTAAGGATTTGAAGATGAAAACCTTCTTCAATATGCTTGGGCCTTTGGTTAATCCTGCTCAACCTAGCCATCAGTTGTTCGGCACATTTAGCCTTGAGCTATCGCGCTTGTATCAGTATATCATGCAACAAACAGGTCGACAGTTCTCTATTGTGTATGCTTTAGATGGCTATGATGAGATCTCCCTTACGGGAAAATTCAAACTGCGTACCAATGCTACAGAGCGTTTGTTGGGCCCTGAAGATTTGGGTAAACCTACGCTTTTGCAAAGTGATTTGTACGGCGGCGAAACCGCAGAAGAGGCAGCAGAAATATTCAAAAGCGTGCTCTCCAATACAGCTACGCCAGCGCAGATAGCGGTTGTTATTGCTAATGCAGGAATGGCTATCCACTGTATTAAACCAGCGCAATCAATAGAGGATTGTTTGGCGGAAGCCAAAGAAAGTATTGTAAGTGGAAAAGCATTGGCTACTCTTCATCAATTAATCCATTAATAATATTAAGAAAATGACGATTTTAGATAAAATTGTACTGCATAAACAGAAAGAAATTGCCGAAAGAAAAGGTTTCTTTCCAACCAAATTATTAGAACAAAGTATCTATTTCGAAACACCATCGGTATCTCTAAAGAAGTATTTATTAAGAGAAGATAAATCAGGTATCATCGCTGAGTTTAAACGGCGTTCCCCTTCGAAAGGAGCCATTAATACTTATGCTTCTGTTGAGAAAGTATCGATTGGTTATATGCAAGCAGGTGCATCAGCTTTATCTGTTTTGACGGATAAGGAATTCTTTGGTGGAAAGAATGCTGATTTGACAGAGGCACGTAAATTTAACTTCTGTCCAATCCTGCGAAAAGATTTTGTCATTGATGAATATCAAATCATAGAGGCTAAATCGATAGGAGCTGACGTTATCTTATTGATTGCAGAATGTTTAGAAAAAGAACAGCTAAAACAGTTGGCGAAAACAGCTAAAGGTTTGGGGCTAGAAGTATTGATGGAAATTCATTCAGAAGAACAGTTGGTGAAAGCCAATGAATTTGTAGATGTGATCGGCGTAAACAATCGTAATTTGAAGGATTTTAGCGTGAGTATTGGTACTTCGATTGATCTATTTAGCAAAATTCCTGAAGACTTTGTTCGTATTTCTGAAAGCGGAATCAGTGATCCAAATGCAATTGTGGAATTGCGCCAAGTTGGTTTTCAAGGCTTTTTGATTGGGGAATACTTCATGAAAGATGCAGAACCACATCAGCGTTGCCAACAATTTATAAAAAGAATCAAACAATTAGAAGATCTCCTTCAGGGAGCTATAGCTTAAATCCAAGAAAAACGATGAACGTTAAAGTATGTGGCATGCGCCAACCGGCGAATATCGAAGCCTTATCAAAATTGGCGATTGATTATATCGGCTTTATTTTTTACCAGAAATCTCCTCGTTATATCGGAGATGATTTATTGCCTTGGTTGCAGAACAATCCGGATGTTCTAGAAGGCATAAAACGGATTGGTGTAATGGTCAATTTTGAAATTGATTCGGTATTGAATTATACGCATGATTACCAATTGGATTATGTTCAATTGCACGGTAATGAAAGTCCAGAATACTGTCGAGAAATCATTTCGTTTTGGGATGCAAGCAGCGTTCGTCGTGCTGATTTGGTCAAAGCTTTCTCTATTGATGAAAACTTTGACTTTGAGCGTACGGCTGCCTATGAACCTCATTGTACCTTCTTTGTATTTGATACCAAAGGAGCAGGATTTGGTGGCACAGGCAAAAAGTTTGACTGGTCATTGTTGAATCATTATCAAGGGAATACACCATTTTTATTAAGTGGTGGGATTGACCCTGATTCGGCGGAAGCCATCAAAGCTTTAGAACATCCAAAATTGATGGGGATAGATTTGAACAGCAAGTTTGAATCAGAACCCGGAGTGAAAAATATAGCTGATTTAAAATTATTCCTTTACGAGTTAAAAGGAACGGTATAGTCCAGAAATTTCTAAAAAAAGAAAAAATGATTGCCATTGATGAGAGAGGGTACTACGGCGAATTTGGCGGTGCCTTCATTCCAGAAATGTTACATTCAAATATTGATAATCTAAGGTCAAAATACCTCGATATTATCGCAGAGCCTGCTTTTCAGAAGGAGTTTCAGGCCTTGCTAAAAGACTATGTGGGAAGACCATCTCCGCTGTATTTAGCAGAACGATTATCAGAAAAGTACAATACGCCTATCTATCTGAAAAGAGAAGATTTAAACCATACTGGTGCGCATAAAATCAACAATACTATTGGTCAGATTTTGTTAGCCAAACGTTTGGGCAAAACACGGATTATCGCAGAGACTGGGGCCGGGCAACATGGCGTTGCTACAGCAACGGTTTGTGCTTTGATGGGCATTGAGTGCATTGTATACATGGGGGAAGTAGATATTGAGCGTCAAGCGCCAAATGTCTCGCGTATGCGTATGTTAGGTGCAGAAGTAAGACCTGCCAAAAGCGGTAGCAAAACCTTAAAAGATGCTACCAATGAGGCTATTAGAGATTGGATTAATCATCCAGTAGATACCCATTATATCATTGGATCGGTAGTAGGACCACATCCATATCCAGATATGGTGGCTCGTTTCCAATCGGTGATCAGTGAAGAAATGAAGTGGCAGTTGGAGGAAAAAACAGGTAAAACAAACCCTGATATCATTATTGCCTGCGTGGGTGGAGGAAGTAATGCAGCAGGGGCCTATTATCATTATTTGAATGAAAAAGATGTTCGCTTAGTGGCCGTGGAAGCCGCAGGTTTAGGCGTAAATACAGGAGAATCTGCTGCTACCTCGGTGCTCGGTACTAAAGGAATCATCCATGGTAGCCGTACTTTGCTTATGCAAACAGATGATGGGCAAATCATTGAGCCTTATTCTATTTCAGCAGGTTTGGATTATCCAGGTATCGGCCCTATGCATGCGCATCTAATTGATACCGCTAGAGCAGAAGCGGTAAGTGTGACGGATCAGGAAGCTCTGGACGCTGCATTTATGCTTTCGCGGATAGAGGGTATTATCCCTGCTTTGGAGACGGCACATGCTTTCTCTGCTTTGGACAAAATTGAGTATCAATCAGGAGATGTCATTGTGGTGAATCTTTCAGGTAGAGGCGATAAAGATTTGAATACTTACATCAAATATTTGGATAAAATAGGCTAAAATTATTGAAAATGAATCGATTAGATCAACTCTTTCAAAAGAAAGAGAAGGAAGTTCTCAATATATATTTTACAGCAGGTTATCCTACACTAGACGCTACAGAAACGATCATTCTTGAATTGGATAAAGCTGGTGTAGATTTGATAGAAGTAGGAATGCCTTATTCTGATCCCTTGGCAGATGGGCCTACCATTCAGGGTAGTGGCCAACAGGCACTAGTCAATGGAATGACCGTTCCGATTTTGTTTGAACAATTAAAACGTGTTCGTGAGCAAACAGAGGTGCCGCTCATCTTAATGGGCTACTTCAATCAGGTAATGCAGTATGGAATTGGTAAGTTTATTCAAGATTGCGTAGATGTCGGTATTGATGGCGTGATATTGCCAGATTTGCCACTCTTTGAGTATGAATCATATTACAAAAAGCTTTTTGAAAAAGCAGGTTTATATTTCAGCTTCTTGATTACACCACAAACTAGTGAAGAAAGAATCCGTAAAGTAGATGAGTTGACTAAGGGCTTTATCTATATGGTTTCTAATTCTGCCATTACAGGGGCTAAAAATACGATTAGCGAAAAGCAAATTGAATACTTCAACCGTATTCAAGCGATGGAATTGAATAACCCTCGTTTAATTGGCTTTGGTATTTCTAGTCACGAAACTTATGCAACGGCCTGTCAATATGCGAATGGAGCCATTATTGGTAGTGCGTTTATTCGAACGGTAGGGAAGGCAGAAAACTTATCGGAAAGCATAGCTGATTTTGTGCATTCAATTAGAGGTACAGTAAGTGTTTAAAGGCTTAAAAACAAAACAATGATCATTCAATTAGAAAAAGGAATTTCGGTAGATCAACTAAATAAACTGAAAGAAAAACTAGCGAATATTCAATATAAAACAACGGAGGTAAAAACGCAGTATGGCGATTACGTCATCTGTGTAGGTAAAAATGAATTTGATATCCGTTCTATCGGTACTTTGGGTGGGATTAAAGATATCCACCAAGTCAGTGATGCTTACAAATTGGTATCAAAAAAATGGAAGGTAGAGGATACACAAGTGGATTTGGGCGAGGGCTTAAAAATTGGGACTGGCGAGTTTGCACTAATGGCAGGTCCTTGTTCGATTGAGTCAGAAGAACAAATCAAAAGTACCATTGATCATTTGGTGAAAAATGGTGTGCGGGTAATGCGCGGAGGCGTTTACAAACCTCGTAGTTCTCCTTATTCTTTTCGTGGTTTGGGGATGGATGGGTTAAAGTTATGGTATTCTCTGGCTAAGGAGGCTGGCATTAAAATCATTACAGAGGTGATGATGACGGAGCAGATTGAACAAATGTTTGACTACGTGGATATTTTCCAAGTTGGTGCTCGCAACTCACAGAATTTTAACTTGCTGGATGCACTGGGGGAAGTAGATAAGCCAGTTATGCTAAAAAGAGGTATGTCTGGCACGGTTGAAGAGTTACTTCAATCTGCAGAGTATATCTTTTCTCATGGCAATGAGCGGATTATGCTTTGTGAACGCGGTATTCGTACCTACGAAAAAGCATATCGCAATACCATGGACATCAATGCGATTGCAATCCTCAAAGAGAAGTCTCATTTACCGGTAATTGCGGATCCTTCTCATGGTATTGGCGTACGTCGTTTTGTACCAAAGGTAGCTTTAGCATCTGTGATGGCAGGAGCGGATGGAGTGATTTTTGAAGTACATCATACGCCTGAAAAAGCCTTTTCAGATGGTCAACAAACTTTAAACTACAGAGAATCTACGGCATTGATTAAGAACCTAAAAAATGCATTTAGATTTAGAGAAGAGTTGGTCCAATAGGGTAGTAGTTGATGGTGATACCATTCTTATACGCATTGGAAACTATCACACGCTTGACTTTTCGCTAAAACTATCTCAGTTGAAACATAATGGGTAGCTGGTAACGTAAACTTACCGCTTCCCCATTCCTTTGAGCAGGTTTCCAAGGGGGCATTTTTTTTAAGACTCGTAGACATTCTTTTTTGATATCGTCATTGACGCCTCGATGAATCTGTAAATCTTTTAGTGTTCCATCCTTATCAATAATAAAAGAGCTGACTACCTGCCCCTCAATACCATTTTGTTTGGAAAACCTCGGGTATTGCAATTTGGTATATATCGTATTCGAAATGCGTTGTTCTGTGCAATTTCTTTGTTTACGTTTATTTTTATTTTCACAATATACTAGGTAAGGAGGAAAGTCTAATTCTTCAGCCATACCACTGTTTTGGGTGGTATCTAGTACTTGATTTTGGATGATTGCTCCTTCTTTATATTGGCCTTTACGAATGATTTTTCCGGTATGATCATAGAGTTCGAAAGAGCCATTTAAAACATTTGCCGTATAATGGTAAGTGGCGATTTTTTGCCCTTTTGGATTAAAGAATAACCAAAGGCCTTCTTTTTTGTCATCGGCGTATTGTCCTGATTGGCTGAGGTGTCCGTTATTCAAATCATAGATTTTCCATTCACCTGTTTTTTTACCATCCTTATGTTGGCCTTCCATCCAAACTTGGCCATTATCTAACCATTCTGTCGTCGGACCATCTGCCTTTCGGCAAAGCGGATCTTTATAATAGGTTTTCGAAATTAATTGCTTAGTTGGAGGGTAGTAGTATTTTTTTAAATAAGTCTCACCCTTTACTAATTCAATGGTCATTTGAAGCGTAGCTATGACCGCAATACTATTGGGCTCTAATTGGTCTTTGTAACGTTCTACATAGCCGTGCTTCTGCTTTTGATATAGTTTAGTGGATGTTTTTGCACTACAAGCATTGAACAGAAATCCAAGTGTGATCAATGTCAGAATAGGCAATGTAGCGCGCATACTTATATTAGTTTTTCTTTCGTGGCTTCAAATCTAAAGTTAAGGAAATAATGTGGGAGAAAAAGGAATCCTCAACACCTAACTTAGTATACGCATAATCTACTCTTAACGCACTAATCACTAACCCTACACCTATACTCGGACGTGCTGTTAATGTCTCTTGATCATCAAATTCTCTTATTCTTTGAAACTGAGTTACTCCTGCTCTAAGAAATACAAATTGATTATAATCGGCTTCTAATCCAAAGGAAGCTTCTAGGCTGAAAGGATCAGCTGAAAGTAGAACATTTCTTTGTCCATCTGTAGTAACTGTAAGATTCAACTCCGGTCTTAAGCCAATTTTTTTAATTTGAAACTGATAGCTTGCTCCTAGAATTAGCGAGGGATTGGTCGTTTCGATACTTTCAATAGGTACTTCATTATTGGTCAACTGCAGAACTTGCTTTTCTTCATCCGTAAAGTTGAATGACCATGCATTAAAGGTGGTTGTTAAATCTTTAGCGACAGCGCCAAAGCGCCACTTACCTAAAAGATACTGCGCCCCTAAATCAATTCCAAAACCCCAAGAAGTAGCAAATGGTCCAATTTGACGATGTACTACTTTTACATTCCCACCAATAAGGAGTTTACCCTTATTTACCTTAATCGGTTGAGCATAACTCAAGAAGAAAGCATAATCTGCTGCTGAGAACTCTTTTAGGTTATCAAAGTTAATCGTCCCATCATCTTCGTATAAAGAAAGTGTATTTGGAATTTGATCGATACCAAATCGCACAACAGAAATTCCAATACGGCGAGATCGATCTGCCAAAGGCAGAGAAAACCCGAGGTAATCAAATTTACCCACACCTGCAAACCATTCGGCATGCATAGCCCCTAATTGTAAACCACGATCTGGTGCGATAGATGCCAATCCAGCAGGGTTCCAGATACCTGCCGTAACGTCTTGGACACCAGCCACAACTGCATTACCCAAGCCTTGAGCTTGTGCGCCTACACCAATAGATAGGAATTCGTTACTATACTTTTGAGCAAAAAGACCAATGCTAATAAATGAGAGCGAAATTAAGAGTAGTACATTCTTCATTATAAAACTTGCTTTTTCCTTTCAGAACGCAAGTTTACGACTAAAAGTACAAGTTGTTAAATTCTTAAGATTATTTCTTAGGTCCTTGTCTTCAATTTGCATTTGGAAAAGGGATTTTGAAAAAAAATTAAAGAAAAATGAAGAAGCGGGAACTAATAAAAGTGGGTTTATGTATTAATGTTGTCAATCATGCGGAATAGGGAAGCTGGTATCCCGTCAGTCTCATAAGCTGAAGATCGTGAGCCTGCCTGCATTCTTTGGAAGACAGGTTCGAGTCTCACTTCCGCGTCAAAATTTTTAAATTGGTCTACGGAGCTGCTCGGTGTGGCTGCCAGCTTGTCAAGCTGGATATCAGATGGGTTCAAATCCCATGTGGACCGCATAAATTAATTATCATGTCTTTAGCATTATTCATAGCATACATCATTATTAAAGGGAAGGACTATCGAACCTAATGAAAGAGCTATGTCTATTGCTAAAGGCGTCTTTCATGGGGAATGGGAGACGCCTTTTTTATTTGCGGGTTACGCATAAATGGTGGTGCGCCTGTCTTCCACGCAGGAATAGAATCGGTTCGATCCCGATAATCCGCACAATTCGGAAAGTAACCGCCATGTCTGATACACATGAGTAAGGTAATGGTTGAAAATGCAGGTTCGAGCCCTGCCTTTCCGACAACTAGGGGTATAGCTGAGTTTGGTTTAGCACGGCCTTTGCAAGGCTGAGACGTAGGTTCGAGTCCTACTAGCTTCATAAAAGTGGTGAAGTCAATAAAGAAAATCCTTTACTACTAAATCCGTTCGTAGCAAAATGTGGCGTTGCATCGGTCTTTTAAACCGAAAAAAAGTGGGTTCGACTCCCACCGGGCGGACTATTTTTATTCTTCTAGAACCTTAAACACCAACCCTTCTCCGGCAAGTAGACTTACTTTAGTTGCTGAAGCTTTATAGATCATTTCTTCCATCGATCTATGCGTTGAAAATATCAATTCGCATTTGCTATTGAATGGTATATCAATATTATTCGCTTCTTGATCGATATCTAAATTAGCTAAGAAGATATATTTTGGCCGTTCTTGTTGTGTCCAAGCAATCCCTTTGTGATCGTGCTTATTATCAGGTGATATTAGCCACTCGACTGAAGCATCATCAATAACTGGCATAATTTTTTCCGCAAGGAGACGAATTTGCGTAAGCTGAGTGAAAAGTGTGGCATTTTGCCCCCAAATATATGGCCCTTTAGTGGCTTTGGGCCCTTCTGTTATTTTGAACACATAAAGTTTTGTATAATGCTCATTTGGGGCAGGCGCTAAGTGGGTATCTCTACTTTCAAAACCTAAGCCCATATAACTAGGCATATCAGAGAGAAAAAGAGCAATAAAAAGTCGAATTTCATTGCCTTTGACATAAAATTGATCAAAGCGTGGATCATCTTTATCGCCCGTCATCAGCGTGAAATTAGGCGCTAACTTTCCTTCTTGTAATACTCGTAAATACCATGCCAAGTTTTCAATAAATCGTTCGCTACCAACTACCATAGACTGCAGGTCTCCTAGCGTAGAATCTGCATCGGATTGGATGAGATGCTCTATTTCATCACCATAGGCCATGTGGCCGGCAGATGCCATGAACGTCTCTGCGAAATAGGCAAAATAAGGCGCTTGCTTTTGGATATAGTTGACAACTGCTTTATGAATATCGTAGTATTGATCAACCTCTTCAGGTACCCCTTCTGAGCGCATTTGTACATGCGACATATCGCCACGCATAAAATCAAAATGGAAGGCTGTTTGCACTTGAGCATACTTATAGCAAACATATTGCCAGACTGCTTTCCGTGGCTGATCAAAGTCGATTTCCCAATCTTGATTATCATTTAAGCGTCCGTACAATTTGAATCTAGTCAGCGGGCCAAATACCCTTGACATAGGTTCTGGCTTTGTAATTCGATAGTCTCGCCAAATATGACCTTTATCATCTATTGTTTTTGCATCCGGACTTGGATCGACCTCTAATCCTCGATAGGGTGGGGCCATGGTAGCAGGTACGGGTTCAAAGCCTTGGTCATAAAGATGTTGCACCAATTTTTCTCTTCTTTGCATTCTGCCTTCATAGTCCTGGCTTTCGCCAAATAGGATGAGTAATCGATCTTCTTCCAAAAAATCACCTTCAAAAAAGGCCTTGGTATCATCTGGATAGGGGGCATGGACCGCACTTCCATTTCTGACTAAAAACAACATGATACTATTTTGGACATCGTCGTGAAGATTGGCTTTATGATCAAGGATTTCTAATTCTTTTCGTCGAAGCCATTCAAAGTATTGTGGATTGGCCAAAACGATTTCAGCGTATCGATCTGTATGCGGAATAACGTCCATTCCAACTACTCGTCCACTTGCGTGTAAAAGATTAACCACTGCTTTTAACTGCTTCTCAACCGTATTCAGATGAGGATACTCTTCATATAATTCTTGGCTAAAAAACTCAGGATTGATATTCCAACTGGCCATACCATACAAACTAGCCACGACACCGACTTCCCAAATCGGTAAAATATGAATAGACTGTTGGTAGTCTGGTAATGTTAAACTGTACTTAATGATATTGAAAAAATTATGGATGGTACGTACATTAATACCTACCATATTGGTTCGCTTTATCCAATTAGAATTGGGCTCATTTTCTATGGGACTGGGAATCGTAATATCTGGATTTAAAGCATCTTCTAGTGTACCTCTTCCAAGTTTCTTTTCTAGGAGTTCAATAATTTCATTAACAGATAGTTGGATAGCAGCCTCAGGAAGTAGACCCGGAATGAAGGAATGTTGAGATTGGAGGTAAAGATCTTTGAGTTGGTTTTTCTGAAGTGCCCAGAAATCTTGTAAGGCTTTGTAATCGTTGGGAATTTGCATAAATCTTGAGCAGTTGTTATATGCAAAGTTTAAAAAATAAATCCGTTATACGAAGTTCAAACCTTCGTATAACGGTAGATAAAACTAGCTTTGGATTATTTTATTGTATGCAGAGTACCTTGTTCGAAGTTCTTAACTTCGAACAAGGTGTTAAATTGATAAATTTTTTATTCAGCCATTAACATGAACTTATTTTTCTTGCCGTTTTCTACCATGATGTACTTGCCTTGAATAAGGCTTTCATGGTTGATAACTGCTTCATGATTGCCAATTTTGTCTTTATTGACAGAAATAGCATTGTTTTTAATGGCTCTTCTAGCATCACCTTTTGATGATACAATTGCAGTATGTTCAGCTAGTAAATCAACGATATTGATACCATTGCTCAGCGCATCTTTAGAAATATTGAAGCTTGGAATTTCATTAGCGACTGTTGCTAATGCATTTTCATTCAAGCCCATCAACATTTCTTTACTAGCTTTTTTATTAAAAAGGAGTTCTGAAACTTTCAAAACCGCTTCGTAATCTTCTTGCGAGTGTACTCTAATCGTCAATTCTTCTGCCAATAAACGCTTCAATTCTTTTGGATGATCTGCATGTTCTGCTTCCATTGCTTCCACTTCTTCTCTTGATTTGAGCGTGAAGTAGCGAATAAACTTAGGAATATCAGCATCATCTGCATTAATCCAGAATTGGTAGAATTGGTATGGAGAAGTCATGGTGGGATCTAACCAAATATTTCCTTCTGTTGATTTACCAAATTTGCTACCATCCGATTTTGTCAAAAGAGGTGTTGTTACAGCAAAAGCCTTCTCTCTTAAGTTCTTACGGATAAACTCTGTTCCAGAAGTGATATTCCCCCACTGATCTGAACCCCCCATTTGAAGGATACAGTCATGCGATTGGAACAAACACTGGTAGTCGTATGCTTGCAACAACTGGTAGCTAAATTCTGTAAAAGAAATACCTGTTTCAATTCTTTTCTTCACAGATTCTTTTGACATCATATAGTTGACCGTTACAGTTTTTCCGACATTACGAAGGAAGTCCAGTACGTTCATTTCTTTGTAGAAATCAAGGTTGTTGACAATAATCGCTTTGTTGTCGCCCTCATCAAAATTTAGAAACTTCCCAAATTGCTTCATTTGGTGTGTCAGATTGTTATCCAATTCGTCAAAGGATTTCAACTGACGCTCTTGGTCTTTCCCGGAAGGGTCACCAATACGGCCTGTAGCGCCACCCATAAGAATAATAGGACGATGCCCAGAACGCTGGAATAAAGACAACAGCATGATTTGTACATAGTTTCCAATCGTCAAAGACGGGGCTGTTGGATCAAAACCGATATAGCCAGAAACCATACCTTCTTTTAGTGCTTCTTCTGCACCAGGAGTCATGTCATGCAACATACCCCTCCATTGCAATTCTTCTAAAAAATTCATGCTAGTAAATTTTAGCGAGCTGTATTTGCCGCAAATTTAAAGGAAAAATTAAGAAACTTGATTTATTGAATAGGAAAATGGAAGTTTATGCCATCCAAAGAGCAGGATGGGAAAAGAAAGATTAATAACAATATCGAAAGATGAGACATACCATAATAAATAAATGCCTTGTGCCTTTTAAAAAGGTATTTTTCCCGAAATAGTTCCCAAGAGTCAAAGAATTCTTAATTATTTCCAAAGATTCCATTTAAAAGTATACATCCTTCAAAGATTTTTTATTTTTGAGTCTTACAATGATCGTCGGTAGTTCTGATAATTATCGAAACCATCAACCAAGACCTTTGAATCTAGAATATTTCATAGCAAGGAAAGTAGCAGCCTCAGGGCAAAAGTCTTTTTCAAGGCTGATTATACGTATTGCAATAACGGCAGTAGCCCTTAGTGTTGCAGTGATGATTATAGCTACGGCTTTAATTGCTGGCTTCAAATATGAAATTAGTAATAAGATATTTGGTTTTTGGGGGCATATCCATATTACCGATACCGATATTAATCGCTCTTTATTGGACGCTTATCCTATAAAGAAAAATCAGAAGTTTTACCCATCTCTTGATACCATTCGTAAAATCGCTTATCTCGATCAAACAGAAGTAGGAGGGGTGTATTATGAGCAAATGCGCACGACTAATGGCGGCGTAGATCATATTCAGGTATTTGCGATGATTCCCGTTATTGTGAAAGGTAAGAAGGATATTGAGGGAATCGTACTGAAAGGAATTAGTGATGACTTTGAGTGGAAGTACATGGATCAATTTATGGTAGAAGGAGAACGAATTGTACTACCAGACAGTAGTGCTTCAAAGGATATTATCATTTCTCAGCAAACTGCTCGCCGATTAGATGTGAAAATTGGGGATAATTTTGATGTCGTTTTTGTTCGTAAGAATGAACAATTGAGAAGACGTTTCGTCATAAGCGGTATTTATAAAACAGGCTTGGAGGAATATGACAAAAGGTTTGCATTAGTTGATATTCGTCAACTGCAACGATTATTAGGATGGACTGAAAATGAGGTAGGCGGGTTTGAAGTGTTCATTGATGATATTGACGATTTGTCTACGATAGTAGATTATATATATTACGATCAATTGCCTAACGATCTTAATGCAGAAGGTATAAAAAAGAAACTTCCAGAGATATTTGACTGGTTAGAACTACAAGATATTAACGAAATTGTTATCCTCAGTTTAATGGTCATTGTAGCTATCATTAATATGGTCACTGCTTTAATGATTTTGATTTTAGAGCGGACGAATATGATTGGTACACTAAAAGCGATGGGGAGTTCCAATTGGAGTATTCGGAAGGTATTTTTATACTATGCAGCCTATATTGTTATCATTGGATTATTCTGGGGTAATTTATTTGGAATTGGGATTTGTGTATTACAAGATCAATTAGAGATTATTCGATTATCCGAGGAAAACTATTATCTATCTGTTGCTCCTATAAAAATGAACTTTTGGACTATTCTGGGCATTAATACTGGAACACTCATAACTACTGTTCTATTTTTAGTGATTCCTTCCTACTTGGTAAGCAGTATCAGTCCGGTTAAAGCGATACGTTTCAAGTAAGATTTTTTTTGAATTATAAGATTTTTTGTATTTTAAGAACCTATAATAACTTCTCCAATTTTTTATCTATTGAATTGATTGCAAAGTCCCAAAAGCAAGGATATTTTTTATCTAATTTCATTCAATTGAGATTATTTAGTCAATCTTATTACGAAGATCAAACAAGCTACGGTCTGCTGGTCCGTATTTTGCATAAACTACTTTCTGTTATTTTACGAATAGCAGAGGTAGTCCGTTTTTTGCCCAAGCGCATGCTTTTTTTGATGGAACACTTGTCTGAAGGCTTTCACTGGGGGTATGCACGTTTGCGGTCTCCTTTAGCAACAAGTCGATTACTCAGTGGGATTTTCTATTGGTGGTTAGAGTTAAGTTTACTTCTGATTGATTGTTTGGGGATCAGTGAATGGTATGAAGCCTGTTGTGAATTTTTTAAGTTTAATACCCGACCACTTAAAGACTGGGAAAAAGAGTTGGCGCAAAGTATTTTTGGAAATACAATTGTTTACAGTAGAATAAGGCTAGACGACCGTGCATGCTTGGGGCCTTTACAGTATCATGTATGTTATGTAAGCTTCTATACCATAAATAGCTGGGGACCAATGAATAATAGCATATTTATTCATGAGTTAGTCCATGTCTGGCAATACCAAAACTTTGGTATTACTTATATTCCCCGCGCACTCAGGGCAGGAAAATCTATACAAGGGTACAATTACGGTGGCTTAGAACGCTTGAAAGAGGTCATGGGGAGAGGAGGTCACTTATTGGATTTTAATTATGAACAGCAAGCAGATATCATTTCGGATTATTACAGAATAAAGAGTGGTTATCGCCCTTCATGGGGAGAGGCTAGTATAAATGATCTCGCTGTTTATAAATATTTTGTTGAATTTCTTCAAAAAAGATAGCTTTCAGCTTTTTATAGCTGAATTAGATTTATTGCTTATTGTTTTCTCCCATATAAGTTTGTAAGTTTGCGCCCAACCCTTCTGATTGAATCTCCAGGTTCACTAAACAAATTTTCTATGTAAAGACTATTGGCATTCATTATTAAAAACGCTTAGAAATGATTCGGTATTATGCAAAAGAAGAAGGACGATTAAAAGAGGTAGATGGGCCGGAAGTTTCTCGTTGGGTGAATATCTCCCCTCCTTTCACACAAGAAGAATTGGAAGAAATTGCCATTCAGTTTGATTTGCCACTCGATTTCTTGACGGATTCACTGGATATTGATGAACGCTCTCGTTATGAACGGGAAGATGATATCCGATTGATTGTATTAAATACTCCCATTCTCAATGAGTCAGAGATACAAAACGACGCCATCTATATCACGGTTCCAATTGGTATCATTCTTACTCCTGATTTAGTTATTACGATTACTGCATTTGAGAACCCTGTCCTACAATTATTTTTGGATAGTAAGGTGAAAAATTTTGATCCAGCCGATGATGTGCAGTTTGTGCTACAAATCCTGGAGCAAAACGTTTATCGCTTTCTAACTTGCTTAAAAAAACTGAATCTAAAGCGTAATTTAATTGAACAAGAATTACTACATTCCAGCAGGAATAAGGAATTAATGCAGCTGCTGAGTATTGAAAAGAGTTTGGTTTATTTCGTTAATTCGCTTAGTGCGAATGAACTGCTGAAGATGAAGATGAAGCGCACTGATTTTTTAGGGATTGGTTCTGATGAAAGTAAGACTGATTTGTTTGAAGATATTATTATTGATAATAGCCAGGCCTTGGAAATGTCTAATGTTTATACCAACATCTTGAATGGTACTATGGATGCCTATGGATCCATTATTTCTAATAATTTGAATATTACCATACGCCGGTTGACCCTAATCACTATTATATTGATGGTTCCTACTTTAGTGGCTAGTTTTTATGGTATGAATGTTACTCTTCCTCTCAAAGATGATCCAAATGCCATTTATTATATTATGATCTTCTCCGTATTGGTAAGTCTGCTTGTGGGATGGTATTTCCAACGACAACGACTTTTCTAACTTTTTTTCCACTTTTTTTTCCTTCTATAAATATCTGTATTTTAGAATCAAATATTCCATTGATTTTGACCTGTTTATATATCCAAAATCGTATGCTTTGTGCGTTGTATGAAAAATGAATTCCATTTTCCACATAAAGTTATCCACATTGTGGAAAAA